>JAITHQ010000265.1 GCA_031279925.1 Treponema sp.
GCAACATCAAAATCAGTCCAGCCGCCCTTTACCTTTTCGATAAGGTCGTCCGCGCCCACAAAAGCCGCGCCCGCTTCCTGGGCCTCTTTTTCCTTTTCGGGCTTGCAGAACACCAGCACTTTTTTCTCGCCACGGAACTGGTTGGGCAGCACCACCGTGTCGCGCACGGACTGGCTTTTTTTCAGATTTAACTTGACAGAAAGATCGACCGTCTCGTCAAATTTGGCAAATGCCAGTGTCTTGACCAGCGTCAATGCCTCGGCCAACATGTATGGATTGGCGGCATTATATTTTTTGACGCTTTCCCGGTATTTTTTTCCATGCTTCATTTTCCCACCTCAACACCCATTGACCGGGCGGTACCGGCGATGATTTTCATTGCCGCGTCAACGTCATTGGCCGAAAGATCCGCCATTTTCAGCTTGGCAATTTCCTCCAGTTTTGCGCGGGGGATTGTGCCGACCTTTGTCTTGTGGGATTCCGCCGAACCCTTTTCCAGCCCAATTGCCTTTTTAATCAGCACCGACGCGGGCGGAGTTTTCAGGATAAAGGTGAAGGATTTATCCGCGTAAACGGTGAGCACCACCGGGATAATAAGTCCCGGCTCCATACTTTTTGTCCGGTCATTGAACTGCTGGACAAACTGCGGCGCGCTTACCCCGTGGGGCCCAAGCGCAGGCCCGACAGGGGGGGCCGGCGTGGCCTTTCCCGCAGGGCATTGCAGCTTGATATACGCCGTTACCTTTTTCTTTGCCATTCATTGCTCCTTCGTGGTGTACCTAGACTGCGCCCAAGGCGCGCCGGTTAACGAGAGGCTCCCCTCTCTCCCACAATTTAATCAAGAACGCAACGCGCCCTATAATTTTTCAACCTGCAGCAGGTCAACCTCTACCGGCGTATTTCTGCCGAAAATGCCGACCATTACTTTCAGTTTATTTTTTTCATGATTCACTTCTTCGATGGTGCCGGTAAAGGTCTCGAACGGCCCGTCGATAATTTTAACCTGCTCGCCGGGGGAAAAACTCTGGCGGGTGCGTACCGGGCGCTCGCCCTTGATTTCGCCGGACTTCTGAAATATCCCCCGCGCTTCATCGCCGGTAAGGGGCTGGGGTTTACGATCCGCCGGGGTGCCCACAAAGCCGGTTACGCCCTGAATCTTTTTGATCTTGGAACAGGAAATTTTCCAGCCCATGTCCGCATCGGGAAGGTCCATCTCTATCAAAATATAGCCGGGAAGAAATTTCTTTTTCATCTCCCGTTTTTTACCATCCCGGACTTCCGTCACCACTTCTTCGGGAATCTTTACATCCCGCACAACTTCCCTGTCCAGGTCTCCCTTTTCGAGCATCATGCGGATTGTCTTTTCTATCTTGTTCTCGTATCCCGAATAGGTATGGAGGACGTACCAGCCTGTAGCCATGTTTTTCCTTTACCGTCTTTAAAATATAGCCCTTATTCCAAAAAGCAACAGCACATCTACCAGTCCAAGCACCGCCGCCACTATAATAGTAGAAATAATCACCACTTTTACCGAACTGACAACATCCTCCCTGCTCGGCCAAATTACCTTTCTCAGTTCAGCATAGGATTCTTTAACAAATTGAACCATTTTGTTCATGGCATCCCCTTATTCTCCCTGCGGCGTACAAAACCCGCAAGCAAAGCCGCACAGCGGCCTTTATTACGTTCCGCCGGCCTGCATACTCCGGCTTTTAAATCACCTTTCAGGCGCAGTAGGCTTCGCCCTCCAGCCGGCGGCATCCTGTCGCCTCCTTCCGGGCCGGCCTTTCAGCCTGCCGGGCGCATCCATGCGCCCTTTTCCTCCCATTCGGCCGGCGGCTAAAAGGCTTCGAAGCCTACTTACCGCTACGGCAGCATTTTTGGCCGTTCTGTCGCCATACTGTGCTTCCATAACATACTTGCCTTCAGGCGCAGTAGGCTTCGAACCCACGACCTGCGGTTTTGGAGACCGCCGCTCTACCAACTGAGCTATACGCCTATGTTCATTTCAAAACAGTGTTTTGAAATTTGCGGTTTCCCGGGCCTGCCAAAACCGCTATTTTACTTTAGTCTCTTTATGGAGCGTATGCTTCCGGTCAAAGGGACAATACTTCTTAAATTCCAGCTTTTCTTGAATATTCCGGCGGTTTTTCTTGGTGGTATAGTTACGCCGCTTACATTCGCTGCATTGCAGGGCTACCAATTCAACCGCTGTCTTTTTACTCGCCATTTTTCAACCTCTTAATGCAATACCCAAACATCATAGAGTTTTACTCTGCAAAACTCCCAAGAAACAGTTAAAAAACCCAAAGAGTTTTTTAACTGTTTCAGCCCTCGATCAGAATCGAACTGATGACCTTATCCTTACCATGGATATGCTCTGCCAACTGAGCTACAAGGGCATATTATCACATCTTACATAACCCCCTTATAGTAACAAAAAAAAAAGAAATGGTCAAGCAAGCAAAAAAAGAATCTGATAAAAATTCGAGGCTCAAAATTGCTGTTTTTTCCTGGATTTTTTAACAGCCGCAATTACCGCTTGTCGCTCTATTTTCGGCCATGGCCAGCGCACTATATATGCTAACTCTTTATGCTGTAAAGAATTACGATTTCAACCCTGAAAAATGTGTATAACCTAATTCCTTATGTTATAAGGAATTAGAAATCATAGTGCGCTAGCCCTAATCTCCCGATGTGGCTGCGCTCAGGGTTTGTACCTTTTTAACCGCCCTGAAGGACAGGGTATTAGCCTCTTTCGCCGTGAATTTCCCTTAACTTAAAAACCAGATTGACCACCAGTGGAGTACCGCCCCGGCAAGCACAAAGGCGTGCCACACCACGTGCGTTCCCCGGCGGTTGCTCTGGCTGTACCAGATTGTTCCCAGGGTGTAGGCTATGCCGCCCGCAAGCAGAAACAGGCCGCTTAAAGGAGGAATGGAACGAATCAGGCGGACAAGGCCAAAGGCGCAGGCCCAGCCCATTAGAATATAAACGGCCAGCTCTATTTTTTTTATGAACTTTACATTGGCCGCATACAGGCTTATGCCGATTGCCGCAAGCCCCCACTCAATGCCAAAGTACACCCAGCCCAGCGCCCCCCGGAACCCAAGCAGGCTGTAGGGCGTGTAGGTTCCGGCAATCAACAGATAAATCGCCGCGTGGTCAATGACACGAAACACCCGCTTTGCCCCTTCCGCCTGAATCGCGTGGTACAGTGTCGAGGCAAGAAACATGATGAACATGGCGGCGGTAAAAATAACATACGAGACCAGGGCAAGCGCCCCGCCGCCTGAACCGCCCAGGCCCCCCGTCCCTCTGACGCAGAGCAGCGCCAGACCTGCCGCCGCCAGCAGCGCCCCCAGCCCGTGCATAACGGAGTTGGCTATTTCCTCGCCGGGTGTTTGAAAAGGCAGCGGCGCGGGAATGGGATACAGTTTTTCCGTTTGGTTCATTGGCTAACCCAGGGTGGAAAGCAGTATCGCCTTAATCGTATGTTTGCGGTTTTCCGCCTGATCCCATGCCCGGCTTTGGGGGCCGTCAATTACATCAGGGGTAACTTCCTCGCCTTTAACCGCCGGCAGGCAGTGGAGAAAAATACTGGCTGCGCGGCCTGTCTTGTCCATGAGCGCCTGGTTCACCTGATAGGGAGAAAGGAGCCGCTTGCGTTCATCCTTTTGGTCTTCCTCACCCATGGATGTCCACACGTCGGTATACACGGCGTCCGCTCCCAGAACGGCGGCGGTATCGGCGGTAACGGTAATCTTTGCGCCGGAAGCGGCGGCAAGCGGAGCGCATTGTTCCCGCAGGGCGGCATCGGGAAAGAGTTCCGGCGGGCTTATCACGGTAAAATGAACGCCCAGTTTGGCGCAAATTACCATAAGGGAGCGGGCCACGTTGTTTCGCCCGTCACCGGTAAAGCAGAGGGTTTTTCCCGCCGCTTCTCCACAGGACTCTTCCAGCGTCATAATGTCCGCCAGCGCCTGGGTGGGATGAAAGCGGTCGGTCAGGCCGTTGTACACCGGAACCCCGGAATAGCGCGCCAGCGCTTCGGCGGTCTCCTGTTTGAATCCCCGAAACTGGATGGCGTTAAACATACGCCCCAGCACCCTGGCGGTGTCCTCGATTGATTCCTTTGCCCCCAGCTGAATATCCGCGGTGGAAAGAAACACCGGATGCCCGCCTTCCTCGCCAAAAGCGGTCTCAAAGGCGCAACGGGTTCTGGTGGAACGCTTCTCGAAAAGCAGGGCAAGGGTTTTGCCGGTAAAACGCTGGAACACCGCGCCGCTTTTTCCCTCGGCCTTAACCTGTTTGGAAAGTTCCAACAGCGAGCGGATTTCCTCCGCGCTGTAATCCAGCCAGGTCAAAAGCGACCGGCCCTGTAATGATACCGACATAAGGCGCCTCCGCAATCAGGGTAACATAGAGCGGCGGAGAAAGGGAATAGAGCCTATTGCCTTGCAAAAAATACAATCAAATACCTTACCCTAAGAGCCTGTTCAAATTGTGGATTTTTGCGGTCAATAGACCACAAAAATCCCGATTTTCGGGCTCTTTTGGAGCCTGCAAGGTAGAATTTTGGCGTTTGCAACGCCAAAATTTCAGATTTTGAACAGGCTC
>JAITHQ010000031.1 GCA_031279925.1 Treponema sp.
AATTACTTCCGCAGTTTTAAATTTCCCGATTTTGACGATCTCTACTACCGAAGCCTGGACAGCGTATTTGTGGGAAACCCGGACCTTAAACCCGAAGACGGTTTCGGCGCGGACCTGACCGGTGAATTTACACCTAACGAAAAATTCACTATCAATTCCACCGCCTTTATCCAGTGGACCGAAGATTCAATTCACTGGATAAAGAGCGCCGGCGGCCGCTGGTCGCCTGAAAACATTGGTACGGCGTTTTTTGTTGGCGCCGATGTCCGCCCCGGCCTGACGCTTAAAATCAACAAATGGGGACTGGAAAGCATCAAACTGGGGGCAAGCTATCAATTTCAGTTTAGTTGGCTTTTAAGCGGCGATCTAACTTTTGCAAACAGTTTCAGGATACCCTACATGCCCACGCATATCTTAGGCGGCTCGGTGGATTTGAGATGGAAAACAGGCTCGCTCCTGGTGTCGGCGCATTACGAAACAACCCGCTACGCCGACACCCTGAACCAGATCGTTCTTGACCCTCATTGCGTGGTAAACGCCACCGTGAACCAGGGCCTGGGCAAATATCTTACCGCCTTTGCCTCTTTTAAAAACATCCTGAATTCCCATTACGAATCCTTTGCCGGGTACTATATGCCCGGCATTTCGTTTACCCTGGGAATACGGGCAAAGACGGAAATAAAACCGAAAAAGATCGAGTAAAGCGGGTCTGCCATAGTTCCGCATTGGCTTTAATAAGCCTAAGAGCCTGTTCAAAATCTGGAATTTTGGCGTTGCAAACGCCAAAATTCTACATTGCAGGCTCCAAAAGAGCCCGAAAATCGGGATTTTTGTGGTCTAGTGACCGCAAAAAACCACAATTTGAACAGGCCCTAAGGGGAACTTATGGCGGCATTGAATATAGACGCGGCTGACTAGGCGGATGGTTTGAACACGAACATACTCGCCTTTAAGAAGAGCCTGTTGCAAAAGTCGGTTACTTTTGCACAGGCTCCGCAGTTTCTCAGGCTAAAGCCTTACGAAACGTGCATTTTTAAGAGGTTACTGTTGCAAAACTGAAGTTTTGCAACAGCCTCAGAATTGAGCCTAAATAAAATGCACCACGTTTTTTTCTTCGATAAAGCCGCTTAATCGCGCTACAGCATAGGTGGCAAATGAAGTAATTATTACATCAAGGAAAGTCCCTACAGCCACAAGGTAAAACGCCAGCGGCTTAAGGATAAGATAACCCGCTTCAAAGCCCTTGCCGTAGCCAAGGCAAAGCACCGCCAGGGCGGTATAAGCGCCGTCACCGGGGTGGCGGGCAAGCAGAAACGAAATCCCAAAGGCGCGGATACTTATCGATAATACATCCAGCATGGTAATCCCCAGGCTGGAATAAGATTTAATAATTACAATAAAGGCCGCCGCCGCTACCATAGCGCTCCCCGCACGGCAAAAAGTGGTAAACAGGGTAAGGCTTACCGTATTGCTCCTCCGCCGCGCGCCAAAATTTTCTTTAGAATGCCGCAGCAGCACGGGCAGCGAAAAATTAATATCGCCGGAAAAAAACGCCGCAAGCGCCGGGCCCAACGATCCGTACAGCACCAGCCAGGGGTTTGTTTTTGGCTTAAGAAAATACAAAAGCAGAGGCAGAATGCAAAAAGCAAGTATGGCGCTGAAAACTCCCAGCAGTATAATAAGATCGCGGAATACATCCGCCCTTAAGGCTTCCTTAAAACGCACCGCCCAATAGCAGGACAGCACGATCATAATAAAACCAAGTATTTCGGAAAAAAACGCTGCAATATGATAAAAAATACGCGAAAGCGAATCGGTAAGGGCAATAACCGGCTTGGTATAATTGCGGTCGTAAGACAGGCCAATGCCAAAAAAAAAGGCAAACACGCAGATAGGAAACAGGTACACCCCATCGCCCGTAAAAACACTAAGCATGTTTGAGGGAAACAAATCGCTGATGTTTGCCCCAGTGTTTAGGCTAATCGCTTCAATCTGTTCTTCTATAAGAATGGGAATCCTTGACGGCGGAAAAATCAGTGTTGCCAATACTCCCGCACAAATTACAAAAATGGAAACGCCGATTATCAGCAGAAAATTTTTAAGTACCAGCGGCCAGAACTGCCCGTCCTGCCGAAGCTCGTATATGGCAATGGCCAGCGAAAAAACCAGCGCCGGAACAACCGCATAGCGCCCAACGTTCATGGCCAGTTTATCCAGCCAGGCCAAAGCGGCCAGCAGCCGCTGGTTATCCTGGGGCAGCAAAAACCCCAGCGTTATTCCCAAAATTGATCCAATAAGCAGTTTTACCCAAACTTTCATAGGTTTAGCATACTTTATAACAGAACAAGGGACAAGCGGCTATTCAAAATGTTTTTTAGAAACAATCCGGTAGTGCGCCGCCGTCATGTCAATGCCCGCCTCGTGGAAACCGTTCTGAATATTTTCGTAAAGCTGGGCATAAATGGCGGGAACCTTGTCAACTTCTTTGGTATAACAGTTAATCTGATAGTGCGCATAAAAATCGTTCAAGGCGGTTTGCAGCACAAAAGGTTTGGGTTTTTTCTGCACATAATTGGTAACAAGAGCGGCGTTAATAAGAATTTCGTGAACAGTTTGCCAGGGCGTTGCATACCCAAAGGTTATTTCCGTATTCAGGATAAGCCCCTCGGCGTCTTCATCCGAAGAAGTATGATAATTAACAATACCGGAACTTAAAATCATCATATTGGGAAAAGTAACATACTCATTTTTGTGGGTTTTTAGCCGCACCACCATCAGATTTTTTTCAACAACAAAACCGGTAATCTCTTTTATCTGCACGCGGTCGCCAATTTTAAACGGGCGCATGTAGGTTATAACCAGGCCGGCAACAAGGTTGCCAATGGCGCTGCTGGAACCAAGCGAAAAAATAATGCCCACAAAAACAGAAACGCCCTGAAAAACTTTTGATTCAGAACCGGGAAGGTAGGGATACAGAATAGCCACGGTAAAGGCCCAAAGCAAAACCTGGAGAATTTTAAATGTGGGTTCCGCCCAGTCGGCATAAAAACCGGGAAGCACCAATTTGCCTTTGCCTATCTGGGTAGAAAAAAATTTAAGCGCACGGATTATATAACGGGTTATTACAATAATAATAATTATGGTGAATAAATTGGGAATATATTTTACGGCGTCAACAAAAATATTCCGCAGCGGGTTAAGTATATAGCCAAAAAGGGTATGGGCCAGTTCCTTGGTGGCGGGGAACAGGCTGAACACAATGGGCACGGTAAGGAAAAGCTGAAAAACAGTGATAAGATATTTCAGTATTCGCAGCGAAAACAGAATAATGTCGATAATCTGTTTGGTAGTAAGTATTCTAAGTTTTTTAATGGTAAACGGCTTAATTTTTCCGCCGCCTGTACCAACAGCCTTTTTTGCCAGCCGTTTAAAAAGCATCCAGATCAGCCAGATAAGCAGGGCCTGCCCGGCAATTACCGCCAGGGCAAGGCCAAGCCGTTTTGCAAAGCCCATAATCCTCGTTTCGCTGCCTGCCTGCGGGCCGGAAGCGGTTTCAGCCGCAGCCGCGTTCCGCGCTGTTTCGGCTGCCGGTTTTGCGGAAGCAGGCTTCATTCCACCTTCAACCGGGGCCGCCGCCGGACTTTCATCTGGGGGTTCGTCCGAAACCGGATCGGCCACTGCGGCGGAACCGGCGGTATCTTCGCCGGAATTTTCCTGGGCCGGCGTATAATAAGCAACATTCAGAAAAAGAAAAATCAACAAAGCCGCCGCAAAGGGACGGGTGTTTTGGGCGAGTCTCATACTGTATACACAATAGCCGATTTTTTAATGTCTGGCGAGGGTTTTATCGTTAAGGCAAAAACACCAATGCCAGACTAGGGCGCAGGTCTTTACCAACCATGTTTTCCAACCAACTTTTTTTCGTGCCGAAGGGTTTAATAAGCCCCCGCCGTCTGCCACCGGCGTGTATGTATCCTTGTTCTCGCCAATGGCGGGGTAATGGCTGGGAAGAGGTAGCTTGCGGGGAGTGGCTGGCAGGACGGCGGAAGATAGGGTATCGTTAAAACGAGGAAAAGTTATGGAAACCATGACCGGTGAAGAAGCGGATGCCCTGGACGAACTGTGGACGCGCACTACCCCGGAAATAGATACCAGCAAACCCGGCTTTTTGACCCGCAAAGGGTTTACTATGGTTTCCCTTGATCCGGTAACTGCGGCATACTTGCAGGCAAAATCCGTATTAACTCACCATAGTCCGTCTGAAATTATCGGTGAACTGGTCAGAAAGGAATTGACCGCCGCTGCTTCGACATAACGCGGAGGGAAGTACCATGCGGGGCTTGAACCACGCTGCCGAATACCAGCAGGGGAATGTCAAATAGACTTGCGAAGGAGAATCATGATGGCAAACGCGGAACAGGTTCATTATTATGTGATGTGCGTTGGTGAATTTGCCAAGGCCAAAAACATGAACGCCAAAGACGCTTTTAACTATCTCTATGCCTACAAAGGAATCGAGTTCCTCTGCGAGT
>JAITHQ010000063.1 GCA_031279925.1 Treponema sp.
GTCATACCGATAATGGCGTTCATCGGGGTACGCATTTCGTGGCTCATGTTGGAAAGGAATTCCGATTTGGCGGCGCTGGCGTGTTCGGCGGCTTCGCGGGCGCGTTCAATTTCGGTAACGTCCTGGAACCAGAGCATGGCGCCTTCGTTTGCGCCTTCCTGGTTGGTCATCGGGGTACAATAGATGATGTACTTGCGCCGCTGTTCCTCCGTCTCAAATCCGGCGTCAATGGTGAGGGAACGGGACTCGTTCAGCGAAAGTGATGCTTTGAGGTTTTCCGAAAGCGAGTCGGTAAGGCGCTGGTTGCGGAAACCGCGCAGGGCTTCGGAAATCAAGCGCCCGTTAACCGCGTCATTGGATACGCCCAGCAGGTTAAGGAATGCCTGCGAGCAGAACACGATACGCTCGGTATGATCAAAAAACAGAATGATATTCGGACTGTTACTGAGCAGAAGCTGCAGGAAGCGATCCCGTTCCCGCTGGGCCAGGGTACGGACGGCGATTTGGTTTGCCCTGGCGTTGGAAATTATTTTTTCCTGCTCAATGGCGCTTTGCAGACGGGTAATTTCGCGGGCGCTTTTTCTGGATTCTTTTTCCAGCACATCGATCCGATGGCGCTGCCGCTCCGCTATTTCTACCAGGTGACGAAAGCGGCCTTCTCCTTCAGTATGATTGATATTGGTATTATTGGTATCCATCATACGTTAAAAGACGCAGGCGGAAAACGTGTAGTTATGAAAACGGTTCCTCCATGTTCCGGATTCATCCAGTACCGGGCACACTTCGCCGCCGGAGTAGCCCAGCATGTACGGCATGGAATCGCCTATCATTTCCGCAACGCGGTCCATCTCGCTGTTTTGGTTTGGCGCGAGCGTTACATACCGGGTAACGCAGGGCAGCAGCAGCGCGCCGTTTTTTTTGCCGCTTCCCAGCGCCCGGTTGATACATTCCTCCGCAGTCGAGATGATGCCGTCGGGGGTGATTTCGCCGACGGCGATCATGGCGCCTTTTGGCATTTCGCCGCCGCAGACAAGGGAGCCGTCTGCATTGACTATATACGCGCCCAGGGCCACAGGCTCGACAGCCCCTTCGTAATATATTATTAAGGGGGTAACAATTGGCGCGTCTTTCATGATCACCACTCCAAGGCTTTCAAAATAGGCAAGCGCCGGGATTCCGTTGATTTCTTTCAGTATGCAGCCTTCGGAGTTGGTTATCATGCCGCGGTTTTCCCGTATTTTTTGCTTGGGAATGGAAACCACAAAAAAGCCGGGATCCACCGGGCCGTGTATCAAAAGCATTGCCAGTACATTCGGCTCCTGGCCGCCGTTGTGAAAAGCGTAGCATTTTTCGGGATTGGCGTTTATGGTGGTTGCCAGGCTGCCCCAGACCGGAATGCCGCCGCAGACGCTGTCAAAAGAACTGACCATCGCCGCCCCGCTTAAGGTGTTAAGATAGGGAAAAAAGCCCACCGCCATAACCGGCGGGCCGGGGAGTTTTTGACTTATTCTGGTGTATGCGGCGGCGATTTCCCCGTGGTAGCCGCCGCTTTCCAGCGGAGCGGTGGCCCCGGCCTGGAAAAAAACGTCGTCGCTGGTCAATACGGTAAGGGACAGCGCGTACATGCCAAAGCCGCGCCGGTTTGCGCTGGCCATTGTCGTCATGCCGATTACGTCAAAGGGGAGCCTGCCGCAGAGTTCTTTGATTACGCCCGTATCGGTAAAGTCAAAATGGCAGGTAATAAGACCAACACTGTTTTTTCGTAAGGCTCCCAGATCGATTTGACTAAAAATCTCGCTGAGTGCATCTTCAACTTCATCGACTTCGGTAGTATAAGCAGTCATCATTTGTATCATTTTGTACTCCAAATATGGCATTCGCCGACTGAGACATGATATACAATTTTGGGCGGAAAGGCAAGTATGGGCCAGGGCCAGCGCCACGACAAACGTATGAACAAATTTTGACCGGAAATAATAAAATCAACACTGGGGAGGGGGGATGAACGAACTATTCGAATGGCTGGTAACGGTAGAGGATATGCGTCAACCGGCCAAGATAACGCACCTGTTGAAAGCCATAATCGCCATCATGTTTTTCGTGAGGCTGGCAAACGCAAACGAATAGATAGCGATTCATCTGTTTGCGCCGGCCAATGAGGAACCCTTGCGGAACTATCTGGAACTACCCCGGCGAAATACCCTCCCATGACACGATACAGTGGGTATGGGCAATGCCAGCGCCGGAGTTTCGGAACCGATGGAACGAAATCATAGCGGGGAGTGTTGGGGATACGGTCAGGAAGATACCGGCATTGGACAGCGAAACGCGGCGAGGCAAGGGGAATGATAGGCGGAAAGCGGACCCTATCATCAGCGCGGTGGATACCGGCGGGTTCTGCCTGGGCGAGGCGCTTGTAGATGATAAGTCCAACGCCATTCATACGTTTGTCGTGGGGCATCTCCCAGGGCCAGCGCATTAAAAAAAGGCTCAAGAAAAAAGGGAAAGGGACGACAGGGAAGGGGTGGAGGGGAACAAATAATGGGCATACGGACCAGTCTCTCAAGTATCCCGCACCCCCGAATAGCACAGAGGAAAAAACATGTATTAGTAGATATTCTCTTACTCTGCATCATCGACATGGTCTGCGGCGGCGAATCCGTTGAAGACATCAATTTCTTCGGTGAACCCCATATCGGATGGCTGAAAAACTTTCTCTCCCTGCCCAACGGCATCCCCAGCGCCGCCGCCATCCTGCGGGTATTGGCCCGCATCGACAACAAAAAGTTTGAGGAATGTTTGCTCTCCTGGACGAGGGGATACTTCCAAGAGTGGGTACAGCCGGGTTCGGTCATCGCCCGCTTGGTGATAACCCACTGGGGTATTGAGAACAAATTGCACTGGACGTTAGACGTGGTGTTTCGGGAGAAGTATGCCCGGAACCGGAAGGACCATTCGGCGGCGAACCTGGCGGTATTACGAAAAATCACATTGAACCTAATCCGTTTGGAGCCGACAGAGAAATACCGTACCCAAAAGCGCTCTCGGAACCGCAAACTGCTCTATGTTTCCTACGGCCCGGACTTCCTGCTTAAAATCTTGCTCAGTTTATAATGCGGTTACCCTGGGGGAATGGCGGCAGGGCTGCTGCATTTACCCTCCCTTCAGGGTGTTATAAAGGGACTCTGAGACACATACCTTACCAAAACAACATACCCCGTCCCTTCAGGCTAAACTTTACCCACAGGATATTTTGATGTAAGAATACAGCCCAACACTGAATAGACCTCCTCGGAAATTACTTTGTGTTTTCAAAATTGATAAGACCGCAAATTAAAGACATGCGTAATCCAAAACGCCTGCGGCGGTTACGGTATTTGTTAGACGTAATTTTGAACACCTTTATCTTGGCGTTGATATGTTCAATGAGGATGCGTTCACGGCAAATACGCTGGTTTTCCGCTTTTTCACCGGATGTAAGTTCTCCGCCTTTGGGCTTTTTCTTCGGCGTTTCACTGTTTTTGTGCAATTTCCAAACACCTTGATAACCGCTGTCCCCCCGTATTTTTATTTTCCCGCAAATGCCGCCGCCGATACTGTCTTCATAGAGGCGGAAGTCATGGGTTTTCCCTTCCGCATGGGCAGTACAGAGGATTTTACCCGTCCCGCGGCTGACGATGAGCTGGGTCTTTACGGTATGGCGTTTCTTTTTGCCCGAATACCATTTCCGCTGTTTTTTTTAGGGCGTTCTACCGGGCTTTCCGTCACATCCGCCAAAACCACTTCGATTCCATTATCCTCCAACAGCGCCTTCCTGCCGGGCAGACTGAACGCGCCGCTTTTCACCAGCGTATGTTCTACCCATACGATAGTGTCATGGACTGTCGCCTCCCCTGCCTCAAACTCGAATGCCCGCTCTTTTTGAGTACCATACTGCCGCCAATACTTAAGGCTCATAACCAATTGATCCTCTACCGGCAGCTTTGCGTGCCTGC
>JAITHQ010000071.1 GCA_031279925.1 Treponema sp.
GCCCCGCCGGATTTCCCTCTGGTTGACTTCTACGGAGAAACCAGAACCTGGCCCGGCGCTCCCGGCGCGGTCAAATAGGAGGTAAGCAGGGAGCAGGCGTACGCACCTGCTCCCGCGCCGCTTACTGGGTAAGCCGGATTTGCTCCTCACGCCCTCCTCCCCACTCCCCATTCCCTCCTTCCTCAGGGCCAGCGCATATAAAATCGTATCTCCTTGTCCTGTAAGGAATTACAAAATTACGAGCAAAATAAATCGACAAGCTAATTCCTTGTCCTATAAGGAGTTAGCAATTTATATGCGCTGGCCCTGCCTCTTTCCTAAAGGTATCTTGGTATTAATACAAAATTCCGGTATACTATCCGCAAGCAGGTTAACGGTGTACGGACTAACAAAGGGATACGGTTTCATCGGACCAAAGGCCCGCGCAGGGCGGTTTTGTATAACGGCGCTGGTTCTTTGGGCATTTTTGACAGCCTGTTCCGCAGGCGATTCTTCTATAAAAGACGGGTATTATACTGCGGAGGCCGCCGAATTTGATGCCTACGGCTGGAAGGAGTATGTAACCATTTGTGTTTCCGGCGGGCGGATCATTTTTATTGAATATAACGCCTTTGATCCTACCGGATTTGTCAAATCATGGGATATGAATTATATGCGGGTGATGAACGCCATTCATAGAACCTATCCTAATGCCTATACGCGCCATTATGGGACACAGTTCCTTAGCCGCCAGGGCACCGGGGAGATTATTCCCCTTTCAGGGGCTTCCAGATCCTATGAATCTTTTATTCGCCTGGCGGATGCGGCGCTTGAGAATGCGCAGCAGGGAAACGTGGAAACCCGGCTGGTACATTTTGGCAATGGAAACAATACCCGGTAAGGTTGCATATTGAAAAAACGAAACAGCCTGCGGACCAATATTATTCTTGCCACTGTTCTGGCCGTAAGCCTGCTGGCTTCCGCGCTGGTGGTAATTATGATCAACTTTATGAATTATATTACCGACGCCATTCTTTTTGAAACCATGCGCCCCCTGGCCAAGACCGCCGCCCTAAGCGTACAGGGGAATCTGCATGTGCTGGTAGACCGTATCCTCCTTATCAGGGACAATGCGGCGCTGAGTAATCCCGGCGCGGACAGGGAAAAGAAGCAGCAGATGCTTGATGTAGTGGAATCGGGAATTGAATTTGTCTGGCTGGGCCTGTATGCCGCAGACGGGCAGCTTGAAACGGGAAACTGGCGCAGCCCGCCGAGTATCAGGAACCATAGCCTCTATGCCGCCATGCGGGAATCGGGGAATCTTGTTATCGACGACGTGCATGTCGGTTCAAGCGGTGAACTTGAAATAGTTGTAGGAAGCCCCATTACGGTGCGGGGGGATATAAGTTATTACCTGGTGGGGAGCTATAAATACGATGTGCTGAACGATGTTCTTGGCAATCTTAATATTTCATCAAACAGTACCGCCTACATTATCAATGAAAAGGGCAAATACATGGCCCACCGGAACATGGACAAGGTCCGGTTTGGGGAATCGATTTTTTTGGATCATCTGGGAGAGACAAAACTTGAAGAGCTTCTGGTAAAAATGAACCAGGGCCAGATTGGTTCTGTCCGCCTGGGGGTGTCCGTCTCGGAAAAAGTGTACAGCTTTGCCCCGGTACGGGGAACCCGCTGGCGGCTGGTTATCGAAGTTCCCCGCAGCGATTTTATGGCGGCAATCCGCCAGGGAATATTTATCAGTATTCAGATTACTATTGTGCTTTTGGTATTCTTTACCCTGCTTGCGAACTTCCTGATTGCCAGGGTTGTTACCGATCCGCTTAAAAATATTACCAAAAACGCCCTGCGCCTTAACCAGGGTGTCTTCGATTACCGGCTGCCCGAAGGGCTTATTAAACGAAACGATGAGATTGGTCAATTGGCCGGGGCATTTGTTTCCATGTCGTGTTCCTTCGAAGGCGTTATCGAAGGGATAGAGCAGGTTGCCCGCGCTGCCGGGGCGGGCCATTTGAATCACCGGATAACCCTTGATTCTTTGAAAGGGGACTTTCTAAAAATAGCGCGGGGGGTGAACGGCGCCCTGGACAGGATTTGTTCGCATTTTGACGCAATTCCCGAAGCTATTGCCCTGTTCAACGAAAAGCGGGAAATGCTGTTCCGCAACCGGGCCATGGATGAATTTCTCTTAATCCACGGACTGGAAGCGCAGGATACAAGGCTTTTGGAGCAGATTGCGGGGGGCGGTTCCGGCGATTCCGATGCTCTGGACCGGAAGGCGGCGAATGTTTTCGATTCTGCCGTATCCTCCCCCCGTCCTTTTGTCGCCGACATTGCGCTGCTGGGGCATGACGGCCCGGACAATTTCAGCCTGCGTATCCAGCGGGTAGGCAGGATTTCGCCGGATCAGGACGCGGTCTGCGTCATGCTGCTGTTAAGCGATGTTACCATGCTTACCCAGGCGAAACTCGACGCCGAGGCGGCAAGCCATGCCAAAAGCGATTTTCTTTCCCGGATGAGCCACGAGATACGCACCCCGATGAACGCCATTATCGGCATGACGGCGATAGCCAAAAATTCGTCCGATATGGAAAAAGTTTGCGGTTGCCTGGCGCAGGTTGAAAATTCCTCGAACCATTTACTGGGCATTATCAATGACATTCTCGATTTCAGCAAACTCGAATCGGGAAAACTCGCCCTGGAAATAGGCAATTTTTCTCTTTCCGAAAACCTGAATTTCGTAGTGTCGATGATGCTTCCCAGGGCGCAGGAAAAAAATATCACTATCAACCTTAACGCCGCTGATATTCGCAACGACGGTTTAAGTTCCGACTCCCTCAGACTGAATCAGGTGTTGATTAACCTGCTCTCCAACGCGGTTAAATTTTCGCCCCAGGGGAGCGAAGTGGAACTCAATATCCATGAACTGGAATCGGAAGGGGGAATCAGCGTGTTCCGTTTTGACATTGTGGATCACGGCATCGGCATCAGCGAGTACAATGTCCGGAAATTGTTCCGCCCCTTTGAGCAGGTTGACGGCGGCATCACCCGCAGCTATGGCGGGACCGGAATGGGCCTGGTGATCAGCAAGAACCTTGTCGAGATGATGGGCGGCAGCCTTAGCCTGCAAAGTAAAGAGGGCGAGGGCAGTACCTTTAGTTTTACCATCCGCTGCGCCGCGAAGGTTTCGCATAAGGGAAAAAACAGTGATGAGAGCGGGGAGGCCGCTGCGGCGGACTTCGATTTTTCCGGCAAACGCTGCCTGGTGGTGGACGACATTGACATTAACCGGGAGATAGTGCTGGAACTGCTTTCCGATACGGGCCTTGTCCTGGAAACCGCTGAAAACGGCCTGGAGGCGGTGGAAAAATTTAAGGCTTCGGAAGAGGGTTATTTTGATATTATTCTTATGGATATGCAGATGCCCGTTATGGACGGCTGCACCGCTACCAGGGTGATACGGACCCTGGAGCGCGGGGATGCGGCGACAGTCCCCATAGTGGCCATAACCGCCAATGTGCTGCAGGAAGATGTACGGCGGGTTATGGATTCCGGCATGAACGCTCACCTGGGCAAGCCCATTGAACTGGAAGCCGTGTTCAAAATACTGCAGGAGCAGTTGTCAAAACGGTAACAGGGCGGCTGTCCATCCGGCAGCGGCAATTGCAATTGGCAAAGCAAAAACAATACGCTATACTGAGAGCCGGTTTCAAAACCCGGTTGCGTTTTGAAACCGGCTCTTATTTTCTGATTTTTTGGAGGAAACATGAAAAAGGCAGTGTTAACGGTTTTTGCCGCCATTGCGGTAAGCGGCGTACTTTTTGCGGGGGGAACAAAGCAGTCCGGCGGTTTGACCATAAAGCCGGGGGTCCTTTCGGTGGGCATGGAGATTGGCTATCCCCCCATGGAATATTACGATGCCGACAGTAAAACCCCCATCGGTTTTGATGTAAGCATGGCAAAGGCCGTTGCGGAGAAAATGGGCCTTAAGGTTGAATTTGTCGATACCGCATGGGACGGTATTTTTGCCGGTGTTGAAACAGGCAAGTACGACTGCATTATGTCGGCGGTTACCATAACCCCGGAACGGCTGGCGGCGCACAATTTCAGCAAACCCTACATCGGCAACGCTATGGCAATGGTGTTGATGAAAGGTTCCACCGTTGCCGCCCGGCGGCCCGAGGAGCTTGGCGGGCTTGGCGTTGCCTATCAGGCCGAAACCACCGCGGATTTCTTTATGGAGCGTTATGCGAAACAGGGCCTTAAATTTACCCCCTATGAATATGAAAAGGTGATGAACTGTTTCGACGAGATGAAGCTGGGCCGGGTAGACGTGATCGTTACCGATTTGCTGGTTGCCTACGATTATGTCAGCCCGCAGGACAGCCCTTTTGAAATTGTCTGGCAAGGGCCGGCTGACGAGAAATTCGGCGTCTGCATCAAGAAAGGCAACAACGAACTGACGGCGGCCATCGACAAGGCGCTGGACGAACTTTTTGCCGATGGGACCCTGCTAAAAATATCCAAGGATATTTTTAAACTTGATATGGTAAGTGCGGCAAGGCAGTAGTCTTCAGGCGGGGTAAAGACGGGTGATACATTGACCAAAATACAGGCGATCCTAAGCTGGGTTCCCGCTCTGCTTTCCGGGGCAAGAATCACCATTTCGTTGACAATCCTCGCGGTCTCGGCGGGGTTGATTTTAAGCCTCTTTATCGCCCTGGGGAAGATGTCAAGCCGCATTGTTGTAAATAAATTTTGCAGCGCCTATGTATTTTTCTTTCGGGGCACCCCCCTTTTGATGCAGCTCTATTTTATCTATTACGCGTTGCCCATGATCTCCCGGTTTTTTTTAATCCAGACCGGGCGGGCCGAGGCAGATCGTTTTATCTATGCGTTTATCGCCTTTAGCCTGAATTCCGCCGCATACTGCGCGGAGATTATCCGCGCGGCGATCCAGAGTATCGACAAGGGCCAGTTTGAGGCTGCAAGAGCGCTGGGGCTGTCTTATGCCCAGACTATGCGCCTGGTGATCGTGCCCCAGTCCATAAGGCGGCTTATCCCGCCGGTGGGTAATGAATTTATTATGATGCTGAAAGACGCATCGCTGGTATCGATGATCGCGCTTGTTGACATTACCAAGGCTACCAGAAACATCGAAGGCTCTACCCGTTCGGCGCTGGTTTATATCCCGGCGATGATTCTCTATCTTATCATCACCGCGGTTTTTTCGTTTATCTTCCACAAGCTGGAAAAAAAGTATTCTGTGTACGAGTGAGGCGTTCTCCATGTCCATGATAAAAACGGTCGGCGTATGCAAAACTTTTCACGGCAGCAACGGACGGGGGCCGCTTGAGGTACTCAAAAACGTATCCCTTACGGTGGAACAAAAGGAAGTGGTCTGTATTATCGGCCCCTCCGGCGCGGGAAAGTCAACATACCTGCGCGCCTTGAACCGGCTGGAAACCGTCGACGAAGGTCAAATTTTTATCGAAGACAAACTGCTTTTTGACTGCCACAAAGGGATAAACAGCGTAAGGATGCACCACGACGAGCGCAGCAAGGCCCTGCTTGAAGTCGGCATGGTCTTCCAGCGTTTCAACCTCTTCCCCCACAAGACCGCCCTTGAAAACGTGATGCTTGCCCCGGTACACGTCCGCAAACTTTCCCATGAGGAAGCGCGGGAAAAGGCGCGGCAGATACTTGAACGGGTGGGCCTGGGCGACAAAATCGATGTATTTCCCGCCCAGCTTTCCGGCGGCCAGCAGCAACGGGTTGCCATTGCCCGCGCCCTGGCTATGGAACCAAGGATTATGCTTTTTGATGAACCCACCAGCGCCCTTGACCCGGAACTGGTTGGCGAGGTACTGGCTGTTATGAAGCAGCTTGCCGCCCAAGGTATGACCATGCTGGTTGTTACCCACGAAATGGGCTTTGCGCGGGAAGTGGCCGACAAGGTAGTTTTTATGTTCGAGGGATCGATTCTTGAAAGCGGCGGGCCTGATATAATGTTCAACCGGCCCGCCAACGACCGTACCCGGCAGTTTCTGCAAAGCGTACTTTAAAGCCTTACCATGGGGGAAGTATCGCCATAAAACCGGCGGCCCCAATATTATAGTCTTCCTGTTCCTCCCAGGCGGCAAATAAGGTATCCCCCGCCAAGGCAATTCCCGTGTAGGCAAAATGTTCAGGCAGGGGGGGCACGGCGAATGATTTGAACACGCTTTCCGCCTCTTCCCCGCCGCCGGCCCGTTCAGCATAGAGGCCCCTGCCATCGGGAAGAATGGCCAGCGCAACAGCCCCTTCCGGGCCGCTATGGTAATACCCCGCAAGCAGCGGCGCGTCTCCCCCATCCCTGCCAAAATAACGCGTTTGCTGAAATTCGGGAGAAGTAACCGCTGCGGCCGCTCCGCCGATTCCACCGCTGCCAAATGCCGCGCCGAGCAGAACGCGCAGCAGGGGCGGGGCGGCTAAAAGCGGCTCCGGCAGGGCGGAGTTTTGAAACCCTCCCAGCGATACCGCTTCCCCGGCCAGGTCTGGATCGGCTGTGCGGAGCATACGGATTTCCGGCTGCGGCAGGCCCTTTTTTGTTACCCGGAAATACCAGCCGCCGTCCGGCCCCAGCCGCAGGGTGTCGGCGTCCCATCCTTCCTCTGCCGGAAAACGTTCCAGGGCGGGGATAAGGAGCGGTTCAAGCCCGCCGGGAGCAATGGTCCATGTTCTGGGCGCAGGAAGGGGAAAGCCAGAATCGAGAAAACGGTCATCCCGGTACAAAAGAGCCGCCGGTTTTTCATTAACAAGCGCAAAGGCCCCCACAGTATACTGCTGCCAGAATTCCCCTCCTGAAAAATGGCGCAGGGCGACTCCTGCGTTGTTTGGCGCGGCGGCGTTCCCGCTCCAGGGGGCAAGACTCAAACAGCCGCTGCGGTTTACCGCCATTAAAAGCTGATCTTCCCGCGCAAGAAAAAAGCTGATATGCGGCGCAAGCGGCCAGGGAATAAGGGCGGCGGAAAAACGGGCGTCTTCGATTGAATCAAGCAATTGTGGCCCGCCGGCGGAAAACTGAAACCACAGGGGATATTCCCCCGCCTGCAAAACCGCCAGGGGCTGAAGCCCCTCCTCTTCAGCGACCGGAGCGGGATCGGGATTGGGGCTGGAAACGCTGCCGGAATCTGCGCCGGAAGGGCGGGTACAGGAAACAAGCAGGCAAAACAAAAAAGATGCAAGCAAACAATGGCGCATGACCCATTATAGCCGCAAGCGGCGGATTTTTCCAGCGGCTAAACTTGGGTCATAAAAAACATATTCCGCTATAGTCCCCCTGCGGGGAACGAGTGGTGGCAGGCTAAAAACCCACCAAGTGCCCGCGTCCCGTCAAGGGGCGCGGATGATTAACGTTAGCATGGCGTAGCAACCGGCCAATATATAGTTGTTCCCCTTAAGAATAACAAAGAAGGTCCATGGGTTACATGAATTAACACGGATTTCAGTTCCCCAGAACCAGTATAATCCATGAAAATCCGTACAATCCGTGGATTTTTTCAAGAATTCGCCTATTCCATGGCAGGAATCTAAAATTGAGCTTCATCTTTATTAAGTGGATTGACCATACACACGCTTTTTTCGGGATATTTTCCTCAAACGCTGTATATATTCCGTACGCTGCTGTGCAGATCGCTCACGATAGATG
>JAITHQ010000072.1 GCA_031279925.1 Treponema sp.
GTTTTTGCTATAACCTTGAAACCTATCGGCAAACGTATCCGTTCCCCGTCCCTTTCCGTTACGTAAAAAGCTGTCGGCAGGTTTATGCCTTTTACCGTCCCTCCCGTTTTGTGATCATACTACCATGAAACTATTTCGTTCTCATCCAGGTACGGCTTCGATATTACCGTATCATCAAATAGCAGGCAGGCTTCCTCTTGTTCGTATGTCCTTACCGCTTTGTTGACTTTCTTCCACAGTCCCTTTTCGTCAAATGTTCCGTCGATAAAAATCTGGTGATTGCATCATGGCTTACCGCTCCGCCCAAAAGATTTGATAAACCCGTTGCCGTTGTCTGTCCATTGCTGTACAACAAATAATCGCTGTATATGTCTATTAGTTCCCTTCCCATGATATTATCTTAACACTTTCCTTCCTTTTGCGTAACATGAGTTATAAATAAACACAAATTGAAAACAGGCAATAGAAAGTAACAGGAATTATAATAATTGTACTTTTTCCGCGGCTGCGTTATACGCAATTTACCCGTACTCTATGATTTCGTGGTGTTTTAAAAAGTATGATGATGTCAAATGATGCCATATCCATCATATTTTAAAATACCTCCGTTCACCGGACTCGTTCAGCAGCCGTTCTGTTATTTGCAGCGGTTTGCCGGCCCGGACAGGGAGTCCTGTTATTTGCTATAAAACGCCGTTTTAAGGTTCAGGGCGCGGCTGGTTTAAGTGGTTCCGTTTCGGCTTTGCTTTCCGCCTGGCCTTCCTCAGCCGCCGGTTCTTCGGGCCAGGGTTTCCTGGTAATGATCGCAGTCCCAACAGGCAGGGCCTCGGCCCGCTGCCGCGCCTTGTGCCGCTTAATCTGAACAATAACCAAATCGGCAAGGGCTACCGCAACGGATATACTTGCGGCGATAATCATTGTTGTTTCCTGATCCCGGCTGCTCATATTCACCGCGCCGGCGGATTTAAGCGGCCAGGGGGCATAACGCCGTCCGGCATCGCTCCAGTCCATGCCGTTGGCGTCAACCCAGCGCTTGGTATCCATGGCAAACGTTGCGGTAAGCATGGCAAAGGGAAACGAACCAAAGGCGACTATTTCAAAGCGGCGAACGTCCTTTGTCCATTGAGGAAAATCCGAAGTGTCAAAACCAACCGTAACCTGCGGCGCAGCGCCGGAAACAGTTTGGGCGGCGGCACGGCAGGCGGGGATTGCCAGCATCAGAATCACGCAGGCCAGAAATGGCAGAGCGGCGGCGTTTTGCTTGCGTTTCTTCATCAAACTCGTTCCCCAAAAATCGCGCTGCCTATTCGCAGCAATGTTGATCCTTCTTCAACGGCGATTTCAAAATCGCCGGACATGCCCATAGAAAGACAATCCCAGCCGCCCCCGGCAGGCCGGGGAAACCGTTGCTCCAGTTCCCGCCGCGCCTGCGCCAGCTGCCTGAACGAAGCGCGAACCGGCCCTTCTTCGCGGGTGTTGGGGGCCATGGTCATAAGCCCAGCCGCCCGCAGAGACGGACAGCCAAGGGTTAGTTCAGCCGCCCGGAAAAGTTCATCAAGACCCTTAAAGCCGCTTTTTGATTCTTCGCCGGTATGAAGTTCCAGCAACACCGGCAGGGGCCGCCCCCGCGCCGCAGCGTGTTTTTCCAGTTCCACGATAAGGGACTCCCTGTCCACCGATTGCACACAGTCAAAAAACAGAGCCGCAGCCTTTGCCTTGTTCCGCTGAAGCGAACCGATTAAGTGTACTTCAAGGCCCGGATGGGCTTCCCGAAACCCTTCAAACTTGGCGGTCCCTTCCTGCACCCTGTTTTCTCCAAAGCAGCGGATTCCCGCTTCCCATGCTTCCAGAACGGCTTCACGCGGGTAAAACTTCGATACCGCCATAAGGGTAATCTCCTCCCGCTTCCTGCCGGAAACCGCGCAGGACCGCTGTATCCCTTCTTCAATACGTGCAATATTACCGGCGATTAACATCCTTGCTTTTATTTTCCATATCTTCAATGGTCTGTGCAAGGGCCGCAAAGTCCTCCAGCACAAGAGTCTCCGCCCGCGCTTCTCCCTTTATGCCGTTTGCCGCCAGGACGCCTGCGGCAAGTTCCCCCGGCTCGCCGAGGCAGGCTGTACGGGACGCAATAAAAGCCGCCAGATTGTTTTTGATCATTTTCCGGCGGGAGGCAAAAAGCCGCCGTACCAGGGGATACAGGGCGGAGGGGTAGGAACCGGGGCTAATGTCCGCACGGCGTTCCAGCAGAACCCCCTGCGAATCCACATTGGGACGGGGATAGAACGAAGCGCCCCGTATCACCATAAGGGGCCGTACCGTATAAACCGAGGAGCACAGCAGCGAAAAAGAAGAATAATCGGCGGAACCGGGCCGGGCCGTCATGCGCAAGGCAACTTCCCGCTGCACGGTAACCGCCATGCGGGTAAAAAGCCGGCCCCGTTCGATAAAATTCGCAAGCAGCGCGGCGGCTATATTGTAAGGCAGGTTCCCCAAAAGGTAAGGGGCGGCGGGCTGCTCCATCCAGGTCTTCATTACATCGCCCTGGACCAGGGTAAAACCCTGCCGCATACCGAACAGTTCCCGCATAACACTGGCAAAGCCCGGATCGATTTCAAAGACCCGGACCAGAAACCCCTTTTCAAGCAAAAGGCCGGTCATGGCCCCCAGGCCGCCGCCAACCTCCCACACTTCCGCGCCGGCCTCCGCGCCCAGCGCGTCAACCAGCGCCTGCCGGACGCCGCTATTAATAAGAAAATTCTGCCCGTATTTTTTCCGCATCCCAAGACCTGCCTGTTCCAGAAAGGCCCGCAGCTGGGAGGCTGAGTTATAGTTCAGTTCCATATCCTATTAACAGTATAACATACCGGCCCAATCCGAAAAGGCGGCATGACTTTCAGTAAAGGCAAACCGGTTCTTTAGTACACCCGCAGCTCGCCGGTAACAAAAGAACGCTCACGGTTTTCGCCGTTTGGCGTAATCAAAAGCTCGCCCAGCGGACCAATGCCGGCAAGCCTGCCTTCCACCAGGCGCTCCGAACCGGCTGCCCCCTCGGCAAAACAAACCGCCTCGCCCCTTTTGTACAAACGCCGTTCAAGCCGGCCTTGCCAGTCCGCCGCCGGCCCTTCAATTTCTCCGCGCAAACGGGCAAGAATTTTTTCCAGCAGGGAAAACCGCCCCTCTTGCGCAATGGAGATTCCGGCGGCAAGGGCAATGCTGGTCGCCTTGCCGCGCAGAAAAACGGGAAACTCCATCTGCGCCACATTAACTCCAATACCAATAAACACAAGACCGCCTGAAGCTTCGGTTAAAATTCCAGCCGCTTTTTTTTCGCCAATCATTATGTCATTGGGCCATTTGATCATCACCGTGCCTGCAAGAACGGGGGCAAAATCTTCAAAGGCAAGGGCAAGGGCAAGACCGGTCCGCAGGGTAAGCGCGGATGGAATTGCCTCAAGGCACGGGTAGCGCAGCAAGACGGTAAACGGAAGACTCATTTCCCTTTCCATATTCCAGGCGCGTTCCCTCATGCGGCCCCGGCCCGCCTCCTGAAAACCGGCGGCAATAACCGATCCGTGTACTTCGCCCCTGTCCGCAAGAACACGGGCAATGTCCATGGTGCTGCCCACCGTTTCCTCGTAAAACACCGGCGCGCCAAACGAATTGCAAATGGCAAGAGACCTCATGCTTATTTATAGCATGAGCTTGTATATTATGCTTCCCCGTGCTAGGGTATTGACATGCACATGGTATGCCTTGATCTTGAAGGGGTACTGACCCCCGAAATATGGATCGCCTTTTCCGAAGCAGCGGGAATACCTGAATTACGGCGGACCACCAGGGACGAACCGGACTACGACAAGCTGATGCGCTACCGGCTGGGCCTGATTGCCAAACACAACTTGCACCTAACAGACATCCAGCGCGTCATAGCCGGCATGGATCCGCTGCCCGGGGCAGTTGAATTCACCCTCGCCCTGCGAGAACGGACCCAATTGGTAATCCTTTCCGACACATTTGAACAATTTGCCGCGCCCCTTATGAAAAAACTTTCCTACCCCACCCTGTTCTGCAACAGCCTGGTTGCCGGCGCCGGCGGGGCCATTACCGGTTACCGGCTGCGGCAGGAAAACGGCAAACGCGAAGCGGTAAAAGCGTTCAAGTCACTGAATATGCGTGTTTTTGCGGCGGGGGATTCCTTTAACGACCTGGCCATGATCCGCGAAGCGGACGGCGGCTGCCTGTTCCGCGCCCCCCAGTCGATCCGCGATGACTGCGCCGGTATTGCCTGCGTGGATTCCTACGAAGACCTGCTTGTAAAGATAGACCGTTTCTTGGGGTAGCAGCCTCCCTCTCAAAACATCAGAAAGGGGGGCTGTTTCCATACCGGCATTGTTAAGCGCCGCCTGAACTGTCCGCCCCCCTTAGAGCCTGTTCAAATTGTGGTTTTTTGCGGTCTATTGACCGCAAAAAACCCGATTTTCGGGCTCTTTTGGAGCCTGCAAGGTAAAATTTTAGCGTTTGCAACGCCAAAATTCCAGATTTTGAACAGGCTCTTATTACGGCGCAGCCACTGTCTGCGCCTATCCCCCTGCCACAGAAATCGTTATGCGTCATAATGAACGCGGCGCAGCCGGGCAGCCCAAAAGACACTGCCGCTTTAGTTTCCGCGGCAGTAATCATATTATTCGGCGCTGCTGATGCCGCCAATGGCGGCGGCTTCTTTCATGGCTGTTTGAACATCGGTCTTTAGTTCCTGCTGCTCTTTCGTGGCGGCGGCGACTTTCCCCATTGCCTGGGCAACCTGATAGTCAAGATCATCCTGCGATATCGAGTAAACCACATAATAGTAATACTGTTCCGTATCGGTTCCCTTGCTATGATCGATTGTCCGCAGTTTTATCCAGTAGTCCATTTCTTTCGCAAGACCGTTGATTTCGGTTTTGGAAAACGTTCCGACAATCTCCTGCAGCAGATTCCGGTTCTCCGGGGTATCCTTACTGCCCAATTGCGTACCGCCGAACTTTGCGCTTACAAAAGTACTAATCCGGCGGGCAACCGCCGCCTGCATGTTGAAGTTGTTCACCCAGGAACGCAGCAAGTCCAGGTTCTGACCGGTTCCGTAATCCACCATAGGGATTTTTCCCTTGAATTGGGGAAGCTGCGATATACGTTGATAGTCATCGTCTACGGCGGCCTCTACCCAGACGGGAACCTCTGAACCAATGGCGGCCCCCTTGTAGTCAAGGCGGACGCGCTCAATGGCCGCAGGCTTTTGCGGGGCGGGGTCGGCGGAACCGGGGCCGACACCGGCAGCCGGTTTTGACGTTGCGCAGGCCGCAAAGGCCAGCGCCGCTGTCAACAGGACAAACAGTTTCTTTTTCATCTTTTCACTCCTCTCTTGTGTTTCCGGCGCGCACTACGCCGGTTGTATGGGCGGCCAGGCCGCCTTTCATCTGCCCAGCATGGCAGTGAATCGCCCGATAAAGTTCTCCGCTAAATCCTGCTCTATGGCGGCAAGGGCGCGGCTGTGCGCTCCTTCCGCCGTACGCTGTCCAAAACGCTGGTAATTTTTGTTATACGAAAAAAACGAACGGCCCTCCCGCTCAACCCGAATGGCAATACCGGGACGTACAAAAACGCCCGCGGCAAGGGTTTCTTCCGGCATGGCAAGCCGGGCAACAAGCACGTACGCTTCGCCCCTGGGGGCGACCACATAGCCGTTGGCCTCCAGCAGTTCCGCCAGTTTGCGTTCTATTCTGCCCTGAAAGTCCGGGCCTTCCACCCGCACCGTAAAGACCAAACCGTCCCGCTGCCGTCGGTAATCGGAACGCAGCTGCCGGATTACCGCAAGACTTGCGGTATATTTCCCGGTGGAAAAGGGAGTAAGCAGCGCGGCGTTTTTTATCAATTCCTCGGCAAGCCCCGCAAGACGCAAGCCCCGGTACAAAAGAGCGCAGTCATACAGGGGTTCCGCCTCCCCTGACGCGTCGGCGGCAAGGGCGGTAATGGCCCGCATAGCGGCTTCTATTTTTGAATCGTACATCGCGGCGGCCTCCTGCCGGTCTATGTAGGCAAGGGCCGCCCACTGCCCCCGTTTGGCGTCATGCCAGCTTTGGGCAAAGCGCAGGCCCAGCAGCTCCTCGCTGGAACGAACCTGGGCGCCCTCAACGATGTAGGTTTTTTTGGAAAAGTCTGTGACGGAACCGGCGGCGGCCTCGTTAAACTCCCGTATCATTTCGTTGCGGACTTCGGTTTTGGTATTGAAGAACATGGAGACGGCGGCCACCGCGGCGGCTTCGGCCTCGGAACGATTGGCCCCTTCGCCAACAGCGGCAATGTAATGGCTTGCAGGGTACAAGACCTCCTTGTTCATGTACCAGGCGGGCGGCGGCTCCTGGGCGGCAAGCGCGGCGGCAAGGATGAAAAACAGCGGCGTACAAAAAAGTTTATTCATGGGGCAATCCTTCCGCTTCCTTTGCGTTACAATCCTGGCCTTTCTCCTTACGTCTGCGGCCGTAAGGCGTTATACTGCGAATATGACCGTAACTGTTGACGTTATTGAACAGGAAGCATTGAACCTGCTGCAGAGTATGGAACGCCTTAAGCTGATTCATGTAAACCCTTCCTTTGACAG
>JAITHQ010000074.1 GCA_031279925.1 Treponema sp.
ATGGAACCGGAATACACCGGGCCGTTGAGATACACGATCCGCGCACCCTGGGGCAGTTCCTGAGCGGCCCGCTCTGCGGACATGAGGCCCAAGTCATAATCGTTACACAAAAAACAGGAGAAAAGAGTGTTCTCCCCTCCCTCCTCCTCGTAGGAGTAGCCGATGACCGGTATGCCCTTTCCTTTAAGCAAGGTAACCTGGGTGGTTTCATCAGCCTCCGGCCCTGGTCCCCCAATAACAACTTTATAATCGCCATTGGCAACAGTTTCCATTAGATTAAGGAGCTGTTCTGTTTTAGACTTCGCATCGAAAATATCCACCTGAATCTCAGGATCCATGGATTCAAAATACTTCTTCGTGTTGCTTGAAGTAATGTTATGCCACACATCGTCAAGTCCCCTTACCAGAAAGGCCACTTTATACTTCCTAGATCCGCTGGCAGCAGAAGTTCCTCCTGCCGCTTCTTTCTTGCTGCAGCCGGTAAAAACCATTAGCAGCAGCATTGTTGACAACAGTACTGCCGCCGCCATAAAAATAACTCTCCCGGTCTTTTCTTTCATCTTTCTCATCTTGTTCCTCCTGCAAAAAATAATTTATAAAAAACGTTTTTTACAAAAACGTTCTGAAAAATGACTCATGGGACTCAGGTGTACTACTACCGGGAGACACGGCGGCTTCTCGTCCAGGTATCTACGGCAACCGCAGTGATAATGATCGAGCCGGTGATAATCTCCTGTATGTAGGGATTCACTCCCAGGAGGTTCAGAATGTTACTGAACACACCCACCACAAACGCGCCGATGATAGCTCCCCAGGCGGAACCGGAACCGCCGGCGAAGCCGACGCCGCCGATAACCGCTGCGGCGATACCTTCGCCTTCAAAACCGACGGCCCCTGTGGGGATGCCGGAGTTCGTCCGGGAGGCGAAAACGATCCCCGCGCATCCGGCAAATACTCCGGCCAGCAAAAAGGCAAACAGGGTGTACTTGGAAAGGTTGATGCCCGATGCCCTGGCGGCTTCCCGGTTACCGCCTATGGCATAGAAATTGCGGCCCAGCCTGGTCCAGTCCATGATTATGTACAGAATTATCCCCAGAAGGAGCATGATGATAATGGGAAGCGGAATGGGTCCCACATAGCCCTGACCCAGAATTCTAAAATTCGATCCCGCAGGCAGGGAGATAACCATGCCGCCGGTAATAAGATACACCATGCCCCGGTACGCTTTTTGGGTCGCCAGGGTAACGATGAAGGATGGCAGCTTGCAGAAAACAGTGATAATACCGTTAACGAGGCTGACCAGCATCCCAATCAAAATGGCGAATATAAAGGCGATGAAAAGGTTGTTCCCCGATGCGAAGTACATCTGAATCGATATGCAGCCGGTGAGGGCCACGATGGAACCTGCCGAAAGGTCGAGGTTCCCCGAAATGAGCAATACCGATTCCGCAAAAGCTATCATGGCGTAGATACTGATCTGCCGCAGAATGTTGAGCATATTTGACGCGGTAAAAAACCGGTCTGTCAGAAACGAACAGATGATCACCAGTACCAGCGTGATAAAATAGATGCTGTACTTGGCGATGAATTCAACCGGATGGAACTGTGTTGATTTTCCCCGTATGTTAAGAACCATTTATTTTCCCCCTGTGGCAAGATTCATAATGTTTACCTGAGAAATTGCATCTCTGGAAAGTTCCCCCGCGATTCTGCCCTCCGCGACAACATACACCCGGTGGCTCATGCCGATAAGTTCCGGCAGTTCCGAAGAGATCATGATGATCGCGACACCGCTTTCCGCCATATCCCTCATCAGTTCGTATATTTCGTGTTTTGCCCCGACATCAATGCCCCTGGTGGGTTCGTCGAGGATCAATATTTTGGGCCGGCTCATCATCCACTTGGCGAGTACCAGTTTCTGCTGATTGCCTCCTGACAGGGTGTAGGCTGCGGTATTAAGACCGATAGCCTTGATACGCATTTTATCAAAATACTTTTGCGCTTCGGCCTTCTCCCGTTTTTTATCGATAAAGATAAACTTGAGGAATTGCCGCAGGTTCGGCAGGGTAATGTTTTCCTTTACGCTGGCTCCCATAACCACGCCGAACTTGCGGCGATCTTCGGTGGCCAGAGTGATCCCCGCGTTTATGCCGCTCTGTGTGCCGCTTATCTGTACCTGCTTCCCCTCCACAAAGACATCGCCCTTGTCCCGAGGATCAAGGCCTGAGACGGCTTGCACAATCTCCGTGCGGCCCGCGCCCACCAAACCCGCGATGCCCAGAATTTCGCCTTTGTAGAGCTTGAAGTCTACGTTCTCAAAAGTATTCCTCCGGGAAAGCCCCTTCACCTCCAGGGCGATCTCCTGTTGGGGCGGCTTTACCGGCGGGTACACTGAGCTTACATCCCGGCCTACCATGGCCCTGATGATATTGTCCCAGTCGAATTCGGCAACAGGCCCGGTACGGATGGTTTTGCCATCCCGCATAACGGTGATAAAGTCGCTGAGTTCAAATATCTCATCCATTTTGTGGGAAATGTACAGAATCGTGCGGCCTTCGTCCCGCATATATTTGATCTTCTCGAAGAGGCGCTCTGTCTCGTGCTGGGTGAGGGACGAAGTTGGCTCATCCATGATAATGATGGATGCTTCTTCCGAAGCAGCCTTGATTATCTCCAGTAGTTGAATATCCGAGATCGGTATCTCGAACATCATCTTATAGGGAGAAAATTTAAGCCCCTCCTGGTTAAGCCGCCGCTTGGCCTCGGCGTAAATATATTTCCAGTCGATAAGGCCGTTCCTGCCACAGGGATGTTTTCCGATAAAAAAATTCTCTCCCACGGTGAGGTTGGGGACATAGACCAGTTCCTGAAATATCATGGCAATTCCCAGCCTCTTTGCCACTTTGGGCGAGCTTATCTCGATCCTGCTGCCATCCACCAATATTTCACCCTGGTTGGCCATCTCCATACCATTGATGACCTTCATAAGGGTAGATTTTCCAGCGCCGTTTTCCCCGATGATCGAGTGGACCGTTCCTTTTTTCACATCAAAATTTACGTCGTCCAAGGCTTTGACACCGGGGAACGATTTGGAAATGTGACGCAATTGCAGGGCATAGTCAGTTTCCACCGCCATAGTACCTCTCGTAAAAAATCCCTGCCCCCTTTTTAGGAGGGCTTTTATACTTTATGGGACATTCTAAACACGGTTATATAGAGGAGACAATGTTCAATCGTACAAAAATAGTGGTAATTTTTTGTACAATTGAACAAATTTATATCTGGATTCGCCGTCAAACACGTTCCGGAAAGATCACCAAACTCCGGGGCACATCATATTCTTCATAAAACGAGTCCCTCTCAAGGTAATACAAAATGAAAATAGAGAGCTTGAATAAAAAAACAAGATTATCGTCCTTAAGGGAATAACCGCTTATTTCTTCTATCTTGTTTATCCGGTAATGTATGGTGTTTTTATGGACCCGCAAAATACTGGCTGTCTGCTGTATGTCACAGCCTGAAAAAACAAATACGGTCAAATTGCTGAACAGTTTAGTATGATACAGGGCGTCATAGTTCAGCAGTTTAAAAATCGCCGGATGTACAAAGCTCATCATAATCTTGTTCTGATTAATAATATCAAAAATATGAAACAGGGGAAAATACCGGTAAACATGGCCCTGGGGAGCAAAGAAAACGCTGGTCCGCAGGGCGCTTTGGGCTTGATCGTAGGCGTTATGAATGTCTTCAAGCCGCATAAAAGGATTGGACACGCCGCAACGGATATAATATTTGGTAAAAAAAGGTTCATATTTTTCCCAATCAATTTCTTCGAGTTTATAGCATTGGAACAGCATAACTATCCTGTCCTGATACATCACCATACGCCCTTCCCGTATGGTCAGAAAAAATATATTCAGGATGCTGGGCGGCATCTGGTGTATGTTCTTTTCGGGCATACTTTCCGCAACAGAGAGAACGTAGTGTTTGGCAGAATCCGGCTGGAAAAGATTTCGGGCGATTATTTCAGCGGAGATATAGCGCTTGTTCAAAAGTGACGCCAGGGCCATTTCCGCATCGGGGTTCCGCACAAATTCCAAATTGTTGTCATGGATTATCTTAAAGGCAAATATTTTCCCTAGTTCTTTTATATAGGAAAAATCGGAATCCCTGAAATCCTGGTAATACTCCACAAGCATAATGTGTCCAAGGATTTTATTTCCCCACCAAATATACTGGCCTATTGTCCGGCGATCATGCACTTTATCGCTCATCAGCATAGGCTCTTTGGTGGCTCCCATTTTACCTAAATCGTTTTGTTCCTGAGCCAAACAGAGTACTTCATAATGTTTACGGGCATCTGGGGAAGTTACCAAATTCCAAATTTTGTCTTTTATACCAGATTCTTTCGAATGAGCGATTATCTCCAGGTTGTGATCAGAGATATGGATGGGGTTTCCGAGGTATTCACGGGCAATATCGACCAGCCGCCGCGCGGGAGCATCCTCTATCAGCGCGTCAAAAAGGCATAGCAGGGATGAACCATAATCCATAACAGTACTCTCCCTATCCCTAGCTGTAAATATCCTTCCTCATACTGATTGTTTTGCAAGGCATCTTTTATAAGATAATCAGTATACTTGACCGGGAAGACAAAATCAGCGTGTTTTGCCTTATCACGGCTGCTTTTACGATTGAACAATACTGCCTGTGGCGGCTGTTTATGAAACGGCATTTTGAGCGTATTGCGTATAACAAGGTAAAAAATATTTTCCCGCAGCGTTTGGCATAAGTTTCACGGTAGTTATCATATCATTCTACCGGCAAAACAGTCAAGCCAAAAATATACTGCAAACCGGCTTTCAGCGATTTCCCGAACGCAAAATTACTTGTCTTTCAGCAGCTCCCAGATTTTTCCCGAAACGGTAAACTGGTTTTCTTTGGTGCGGATTATGGCAATGCCTTCGTCTTTGGCCGCTTCCAGCATGTCATCGGGCAGGGGGCGGGAGTTGCAGATAACTATTACCGAAATGTTTACCAGGGTGGCGACGGCAACGGTGTTCTTGTGCGCCTGAATGGTAATCAACGCGCCGCCGTCCTTGGCGTTTGCCATTACATCGGAAAGCAGGTCCGAGGTATAGGCGCCGGTAAGGGCGGCGTCTTCAAAATCATCCTGGCAGATTTCCGCTCCCAGGGCGGCGGCTGTTTCCCGAATAGTCATATCCCTATGCCTCGTTTTTTGATGAATTTACATACACCACCGAACGCACTGTTGTGCCAACGCCTACGGCGGAGTTAATCGAAAATTCGTCGCTCACCCGCTTGGTGTTGGCAAGGCCCATGCCCGCGCCGAATCCCAGCGAGCGGACATATTCATCCGCAGTCGACCAGCCTTCCTGCAAGGCCAGATTTACATCGGCAATGCCCGGCCCGGTGTCGGCGGCAATAACGATCACCTTATCCGGCTGAATACTGCAATGGATGCTGCCGCCCTGCGAATGGACAACCAGGTTTATTTCCAGCTCGTAACTGGCAATGGCAATGCGCCTTATGATTTTTGGATCGATGCTGCGCTGCTTAAGAGCTTTTTTTATTTCCGTTGAAGCCCGGCCTGCCAGTTCAAAATCGTAGCGGGGAACGGTGAATTCCATTTCGGAAAATGGTGATGAAACGCCGGTGTCGTTCTTTTGCAGTTTTTCAAGCCTTAGAACTTCCCGGTTCATCTCTACCAGCAGGGAACGAATTACATCGATTGAGCTTAAAATTCCTACCAGTTCCTGTTTTTTGTTCAGCACGGGAAAACGGCCATAGCGGTATTTGTTAAGATACGAAATGGCAAATGAAAGGGGCATATCGTCCTGCAGCACAATTACATTTTTGGTCATGCGATCTTCAACAGGGCAGTCGATAAAGCCCTTATCAAGCGCGGTAACAATATCGTCGATAGAGACCAGTCCTACCAGTTTTTGCCCGTCAACAATGGGAATGCCTGTTATGCGATTCTCCCGCATTATTGCCTGAATATGGCGCATGGTCTGGTTTGTTTTGCCGGTGATAACCGCTGTGGCCATTACATCTTTTATTTTTAATTGATAGATAAGCTCCAGCACTACCGAAGGTGAATCTACAGTACTTATGGGAATGTTTTGCGCCGCCTGTCCTTCGGCAGCGGGAAGAGTTTCACTCATTGCGGGGAGACCTCCTGCCCAGCATATACTGTTCGATAAAATCGGCAACGCCGTCATCGTCGTTGCTGCGCCCGGTAACCATAGCGGCGATACTTTTAATGCGTTCATCGCCGTTTACCATAGCAACGCCGGTTCCCGCCCAGCGGAGCATTGCCTCGTCGTTCATCGAGTCGCCGATTGCCAGGGATTCTTCCCGCTTAATGCCCAAAAAACCCGCAATTTTTGCCAGGGCGCTGCCCTTGTCGGTACGCGCCGGCAGTATCTCCAAAAAATAGGGCTTGCTGGTAAACAGGGTAATATCATCGCCCAGGTAAGTGCGCAGCAGGCTTTCCAGAGGGGCCAGCAGTACCGGATCGCCGGGAATAAGCAATTTGTGGCAGCCGCCGCCTACCATGGATCGAAAATTTTCTACTACCACCTGGCGCAGGCCGGTAAGTTTCTGATCGTAGCCGGTATACTCGTTACGGCGGGAAACATACATAACATCATCTTCATAAATCTGCACCGGAAAACCTTCGGCATCGGCAAGATCAAAGGCAATAAGGGCAGTGCCCGCTTCGATTTTAATTTGAAAAACAATGTTGCCGGAATGGCTTTCCTGAATCATGGTGCCGTTGTTGCAAACCAGGTAGCCGGGCCGCCGGTGCATTCCCAGCAGTTTGGCATAATGCTCCATAGCGGCGGGTATACGCCCGGAGGCCAGTACCACTGTTACACCGCCGGCCTCTACCCGCTTGATGGCGTTACGGGTACGGTACGATATGGTCAAATCCGACCGGAGGAGCGTATCATCCAAGTCGAGGGCCAGCAAGCGGACAGGGTTCATCTTTACAGAATAGCGCCGATTCGCCGTTAATTCAATAGGAAATTGAACCGGTTGGCGTTTTAGTAAATAGTGGTTAGAGCCTGTTCAAAATTCTACCTTGCAGGCTCAAAAAGAGCCCGAAAATCGGGATTTTTGCGGTCTATTGACAGCAAAATCCACAATTTGAACAGGCTCTTAGGAGTGAGTAAATAGCAAGGGGTAAAAAACGGCGCCAGGCGTCATTTTTCAACTCTCTTTTCTCTTTCCTTCCCTCTCTTTCCTTCTTCCATGCGCCGTACAAATTACTTGCTATTCAGTTTTCCCATCCGCTTGCAGCGGCTGCAGCCAAGCACATGTATATGGGCGCGCCGGTGGGAACGTTGAAACATCCGGGCAACAAGAATTTCATCATCCCGCAGGTAAGACCCGCAAACCGGACAAGACCGCCGCATATTCCCTTCCAGGCAATACACACAACCCCGAATATGCATCAAACGATCCTGGCCGCCGGTAATCGAAGGGAAAGCCAGTGTTTTTACCATTTCGCCCCGGTTCAGCCGGGAAGAACAAATGGGGCACACCTGCGGCTCGCCCGGAGCAGCCGTACCCTTGGCAGGCAGCCGCCGGGACACTTTTTCCAGCCTGGGGCGTTTTTGTGTCCGCCGCCCCATAAACAGAGTATAGCCAAGCCAGAGCAGAACAACGCCAATGACAACAAAAATTAAAATTTGTATATACGACTGCATAAATCTACCATAATAAGGGGGGGCTTGTTTCCGTACCTTTTTGGGCGGACATTCGCCTTTACTCTCGCCCCCCCTGCGCCCCAGCCCCTTTCAGGGTCTTGGGCTACCCCCCTAAAAAGTCTATATTCAAGTATGGCAATCCTCTATATTATCGGCACGCCCATTGGAAATTTGGGAGATATAAGTTTCCGGGCGGTGGAAATCCTTAAAACTGTGGGTTTGGTGGCATGTGAAGACACCCGGCGGACACTAAAGCTCCTTACTCATCTGGGAATCCGGGTAAAAATGCTTTCCTGCCGTTCCCAAAACGAGGAATTTGCCGCAGAAAAGGTGATAGCGGCCCTTAATCAGGGGCAAACGGTGGCCTATACCAGCGATGCGGGCACCCCCGCCTTGAGCGATCCGGGCGCGGCGCTGGCCCGCCTGGCGGCGCAGGCCGGGCATCAGGTTATCCCCATACCAGGGCCTTCGGCCTTTGCCAGTTTGGTAAGCGTTTCCGGCGGCAGCGATAAAACCATAGTTTTTGAAGGTTTTTTATCCCCAAAACCGGGCCGCCGGCGCACCCGCCTTTGCGAACTGCTTACCATGCAGGCGGCGGTTGTTCTTTATGAATCCCCCTTTAGAATTCTTAAACTATTGGAAGATATTGTCAGCATTGACGAAAACCGCTATGTATGCGTAGGCCGGGAAATGACCAAAATACACGAAGAATATATCCGGGGACCGGCGCTGGAAGTGCTTTCCCGCCTTTCAGCCAAAACCGGGCAAATGGGGGAATTTTCGGTTTTTGTATCTGGATATAAATCCGGGTAAACCAAACCTGGTCAATGGCGAAGTAGTGACGCTGGCCATTGCGCTTACGCGGTAGAAAAGGAAAGAGCAGGAGCAGTGAGTAAAGAGTACCGGCGTCCGGTTTTTCCCTCTTTCCTCCAAAAGGCGCCTGACACCTTTACGCTACCTGTCACCCCTGCGGCGAGATACTTCAAATAGAAATCCAACCGAAAGGGTTGTCTTGACAATACCTGCGTGCGGGTATACACTGTACCTATGCTGTTTAATTTCGGCCTTGTTTCCATCCGATGGATATGGGTTGCGCTTGTGATCATTTTCGCCCTTATCGAAGTATTTACCTTTGGCCTTACAACCATCTGGTTCGCCATTGCCGCGCTGGTGATGGTTTTTCTCTCGTTTCTGCCCATTCCCCTTTCCGCCCAAGTATTAATTTTTCTGGGGCTTTCCGCTGCGCTGCTGATCTTTACCCGCCCGCTTGCGGTTAAAAAATTGAAAATCGGCAGAGAAAAAACCAATGTGGATAGTTTAATCGGCAAACACGCGCTGGTTACCAAACGGATAAGCGAGTTTGAAAAGGGCGAGGTAAAATTGAACGGCAATATCTGGTCGGCCCGTTCCGGGGATAACGCGGAAATTGCCGAGGGAACCAAATGTGAAGTGGTGCGGATCGAAGGCGTTCAGGCAATTGTCCGGCCCCTGACCGCCGGTGAATCAAATAATTCACCCCAAGGAAGCGCCGATTAAATCCAATTGCGCCCCTTGGCGGGGCAGCGGAAAAACCCGCAAGGCGGGGGCGTTGCGGGGCTGGAACCCCCGCTGGCGCACATACGGCGGCCTAAAGGCCGCCTACCGTTTTTTGCATACAGCGGCATGTACTGTGGCGCTACACCGTGCTAACGTTGTTCATCCACGCCCCTTGACGGGGCGCGGGTAGTTGGGCGGCGCACATACGGCGGCCTAAAGGCCGCCTACCGGTTTTTGCATACAGCGGCATTTATTGGCGCTGCACCGTGCTAACGTTATCAACTACGCCCCTTGACGGGGCGCGGGTAGTTGAGTGGCGCACATACGGCGGCCTAAAGGCCGCCTACCGTTTTTTGCATACAGCGGCATTTATTGGCGCTACACCGTGCTAACGTTATTCATCCACGCCCCTTGACGGGGCGCGGGTATTGGGTGGCGCACATACGGCGGCCTAAAAGCCGCCTACCGTTTTTTGCATACAGAGGCATGTACTGGTGCTACACCGTGCTAACATTGTTCAATTGCGTCCCTTGGCGGGGCGCGGGTAGTTGGGTGGCGCACATACGGCGGCCTAAAGGCCGCCTACCGTTTTTTGCATACAGCGGCATTTATTGGTGCTACACCGTGCTAACGTTGTTCAACTACGCCCCTTGACGGGGCGCGGGTAGTTGGTGGGTGTGGCGCGAATAAATACAATAGGTAATCCCCCGGCTTTGCCGGGGGACTCAAAAATTTTGAGTTTTGCGGGAGTATTGAAATATTTGTAATTTAAATAGTGCTGGATGTTGTATCATCAGATCGAGAAGATTTATCAAGGATAGGACAAGTTGGGCCAAGCATGATGTTCCAAGATAAAGGTAGTCAAGCGCGTCAATGTATAAACCGAATATAAATTAAGCTGGGCAGGGCAGAGGAACAAATCGGGAAAAGCTGAAAGGATAGGACGGAATACCAAACAACAAAAACCGCTTTGAGCGGTTCACGAATTCAGGCCCCCGGCTTTGCCGGGGGTATTTGACTAGTTCCCCGCCCATCCCCCTATCTTACCATGTACTTTTGATACTTTGAATTGCTGAATGTCTCACGTAAAAAATCTAACATGGGGTGAAAAAAACTCAGGTTAAATTCCAACCATGGTTTTTGATAACAGGATACTCAAGCTGCTGACAGGCTTTTGCAAGACTGTCCTGCAACGAAACAATATCAAGACCGGCCTTGGTTTGTATAGCCCGCTCCTTGTAGACCCTGGCGATTTCAGGGGCTTCCCAGAGCCGTTGGAAGGGGGTCTTCAGTTCCTTCCCGTAGATTTTTTTGATCCTGCCGTTAGGGAGCCGTTTCTTGGCGATGATTTTTTTCGAGGGGTAAAGATAGTTGAGCAGGGGGCAGAGGAAGCGGTAGACGGAGTCCGGCGCGGCGCAGACCGCCTCCCCCTCGAAGCGGGCGCAGCCGACGGTCTTTCGTACCGCATCGCCGTTTTTCTGTTCGACGAAGCAGTTGCCGTTGGAATGATGGGAACGTCCGCGGGTGAAGGTGATGCCGCGGCGCTCGCGCCAGTCCTTGAAATGCCAGTTGATAAACTCCCCGCCGCCGTCCCGTTACTCACCGCCGTTCCGCCCCGCTTCCCCACAATGGCCATCGTGCAGGTCCGCTTTTCCAGGTCTAATCCCGCATACCGTTCTATCTCTTCCATCATTCTGCTCCTTACGATAAAATAAGGGCCGGGAGCGGTTATCGGGTGTGATACACCGTACTCCTATTCGCGATCTGCCTGTCTGAAAGGCAGCCGCGTTTTACTTTACGGCGGACGGTCTTAACTATTCTCTGTGCCGAGGTTCCACCCCCGCAACGCCCCCGCCAAACAACCGCGTCCGCAGGGCGTTGAGGCAGTGCTGCGGCATGGTGTAGCGCACACAATACCCCATATTATCTCACACACGTGCGAAGGCTTTAGCCTGAGCAGGGCGCGGCCCATAGTAAAAGCCCCCCGGTTCCCCCTTTAAATTGTTGGCAGTAGGCAGCGCCCCCTAGGGAAGCGCTGATTAAATCAGGTTTTATAAACAGAGTCCACGAATTGCAAATCTTCGGTTCGAAACAGATTAACGCTGATGCTGTTTCTACTCATCTGCGGCATCCTTTTCATCCGCGTAATCAGCGGTTCCCCTGGTAACTGTTTTTTTACCACGGAAAACGCGGAAACCGCACGGAAAAGGACTTCCTTTCCGCGTCCCTTCCGTGGTTCGGTTCGCTTTAATCAGCGCTTCCTAGGAGAGGGGGCAGCCCGCAGCCGTGCGCGGGCGTAGGGGGAGACTTCCCTCTCTTAATTTCTAACGTTGTTGACAGTGAGGGCAGCGCCCTCCCGCGAGAGCATCACCCTAACGCATTATCCAGATCGGCGATGATGTCCTCCGCGTCCTCCAGTCCCGCGGACAGGCGGAATATCCCCTCGCCGGCAAAGGTGCGCCAGGATTCACGCTGTTTTGGCGATGCAAGTTTGAACGAAGTTTTCAAAAGGTCTTCGCCGTGGAGATAGAACACCAGCGAGCGGTGATGCCCCAGCGAAACGGCGTAATGGATGATGCGCAGATGTTCCGCGAGGCGCGAGGCGGTCTCCCGTCCGTTGTGCGTTTGAAAGGTGAGGATGCCGGAAAAGTTATTCATCTGCCGCCGGGCAAGTTCATACTGGGGATGAGAAGCAAGGCCGGGGTAAATCACTTTGGTGATTCGCGGGTGGTTTTCAAGAAAGGCGGCAATGCGGAGGGCGTTTGCTTCGTGGGCCCTCATGCGCAGGGGAAAGGTGGCCAGGCCCCGCATGATAAGCCATGCGTTAAAGGGGCTCAGCGTCCCGCCCAGACGGATGGCGGTTTTCTTGCGCAGCGGCGCGAGGTCCGCCGTCCTGCCCAAAAGCGCGCCCCCCAAGGCGTCCCCGTGGCCGCCCAGGTATTTGGTCAGGGAGTGAATCACCAAATCCGCGCCCAGGGAAAGGGGCTTCGTCGCCAGAGGAGTGGCAAAGGTTGAATCCACCGCAAGCAGGGCCCCCGCGTTATGGGCGATTTCAGCCGCCGCCGCAATATCCGTGAGCCGCAGTAAGGGATTGCACGGCGTTTCGATATAGACAAGTTTGGTGTTTGGCCTCAGCGCCTCCCGCAGCGCGTCCAGATCGGACGTGTCCGCCCTGCTTATCCCGATACCCAGGCCGGGGAACAGATCATTGGCCGCTTCCGACACTGCGGCGTAGGCCACGTCGCTCACCGCCGCGTGATCCCCCGCTTTGAGGGTGTGCAGCAGCAGCGCTGTTGCCGCGCTCATGCCGCTGGCAAAGACAATGGCGCTTTCCGCGCCTTCCAAGGCCGCGAGTTTTTCTTCCAACTGTCTTGTGGTGGGATTCCCCCAGCGGGTATACACAAAGGGGTCCTTGCTTTCCTGCGGAAAGTCAGTCATGCCCTCGACGGAAAAACCGGTGTCCGCCCCCACCGCAAAGGTAGTGGACATGACGATGTTCGGCGCGGAAGCGCCGGTAAGCGGATCGGGGCCTTCACCGGCGTGGATGGCCAGGGTTTGAACGCCCAGGCCGCTAGGGGATTTTTCGTTTTTCAAGACGCCTCCTTTTGTGCTTAACTGAATTCCCGCAGCATTATATAACATACCAGGTCATGCCCGCCGTCCGATCCCTGCGCCGCGGCTGCTTGATGTATCAGCCTAAAACCATACCGCGCATAGATGGCGATGTTTGCCTCATCCTGGGTTCCAAGAAGACACGCCGCGCCCGATGCGCCGATCTGAGCAAGTTTATGGCGCAAGAGCGCACCCGCCGCGCCCTGCCCCTGGAATTCCGGCGCGACCGCAATGGGCGCGAGGGACCAATGCGGTTTGGCGTATGCCTCGGCAAAGGCCCCAAAAAGAACCTCATGGAAACGCCGCCATTTGTCATATACGCCGCCGAATTTCCGCACGGCTTGCTCTAGCGCGTGGTTTTCACGCGGCTCCGAATCAGGCCGCGCCCAAATCGCCGCGCCAGTAATTGTGTTTCCATCGTACGCCACATCAGCGTCGTGGGTATCAAAACTGAACGCGACCCGGTGCCGGAACACAATACGCAAAAACCGGGCGCGTCTTTGGGCGTCCGCTTCCAGGCAGCGGTAGAGCGCGGCGTTCTGAAAGGCCCTGGCCATCACGTCCGCCACAGAGTCAATGTCGGCCCGTTCCATTGGGCGAATCTGTACAGTCATATCACACCGCCTTCCGCCAGCTTTCCTCGTCCGGGCCGTTGGGCACAATTTTGTAAACATTCCCGGTATCGCAACAAATATGATAGTGCCGCTTGATGTGATCAAAATCGGTGTTACGGCCAAAGGCGGGGATTTGGTACAATTCACGGGCATACCGCCAGAGCGCGGGATAATCGCGGACGCGCTTTTTGTTGCAACGGAACGAGTTGTAGTAGGCCGCGTCAAAGCGGGCAAGGGTTACATAGAGCCGCACGTCGCTGTCGGTAAGCGTGTCGCCAAACAGAAAGCGGCTTGCGGCAAGACGCGCCTCAAATTCATCAAGCCGCGCAAACATATCGCGGTATGCGCTTTCATACGCCTCCTGGGTGCGGGCAAATCCGGCGCGGTACACGCCGTTGTTTATGTCGCGGAAAATCACTTCGTTGAGCGCGTCAATTGCGCCGCGCAAGGGCTCCGGGTACAGATCGGGCGCGTCCGGTTTGTGAAAGGGCTTCCAGACCGTTTCCCAGTAATTGCTCAGGCGGTGGTAATCGTTGTTCACCACTGTTCCTGTTGTAAGGTCGATCACCGCGGGCACGGTAAAGCGTCCCGCATATTCGGGATCGGCCTTGAGATACGCCTCGCTCAGCAGGTGAATCCCCAGCACGGGATCAACGCCGCCGGGGTCCAGGGTAAAAGCCCAGTCGCTCACCGGGCCCGGCGGACGAATTGG
>JAITHQ010000101.1 GCA_031279925.1 Treponema sp.
ATTGGCGACTGGCAGGGGCAGGGAATCGATGTAGTCGCGGTAAGGACAATACTATGATGGCCGGAAAGCAGCGCAAAACCCCCGAAGATTTTTGGCGGGAATACGAGGAACAAACCGGCGAGCGGGTAATTGCCCGCAGCCTGGGGCAGTATGTATCCGGCTGGGAGGAATTCGATCCTTTGGCAAACCCCATCTGGGGGCTTATTATTGCGACTAACAGCGGTTTTCGTTTTCATCATTTTCCCCAGGCGAGCTGGATTGACACGCTCTTCCGTGCCGCTTCCAGCGCCGAAGGCCCCAAAGAGAAAACCATTTTTATCCCCAGGGAACGGATTGTTTCCGTAGAGCTGCGCAAAGAGACCAAATGGTGGAAAAAGATTTTTAGTCCCGCCCCGCCGCGTCTTGTTATTCGCTACCAGAGCGAAGCCGGTGCAGAGCGGGAACTGCTGCTATTTGCCGAGTATAAAAACGAGGGAATAGCCGAGGCGATTGCAGGCTGAAATATAGTCAATCCACTTAATCAACAACCCCGCCCTGAAGGGCTAAACTTGACCCACAAAAAATGGCTCGCTGAAAACCCTACAGGGTGAGGGTAACGGCAGGCTAAAAACCCACCCAAGTACTGCACCCCGTTAAGGGGTGTGGATGAACAACGTTAGGATGGTGTAGCACCAGGAAGTGCCACTGTATGCCAAAAACGGTAGGCGGCCATTAGGCCGCCGTATGTGCGCCGTAGAATCCGCCTACGCATACCCCGCCCGGCTCTATCTTACTGTCATATCGGTGACCGATAAGCGAATTATGCGCTTTTAAGGTATCGTTATCCCTCCGGGCAGCTTTTACTCCAGCTAAGGTTCAGCCCTTACGGGCTGCCATTAGTACATGGTATGCTCCGGCGCTTAATTCCAGACGTTTTGAGCCTACAGCCACCCCCACCCTGCAGGGAGTTTATTCAGTGTTGAGATGTATTCTTGCATCAAAAAATTTTGTGGGTCAAGTTTAGCCCTTCAGGGCGGGGTTGTTGATTAAGTGGATTGACTATACAACAATTGGAACGCGAAAATAAAAGCGTTCCGGCGCGCCTTCGAGTGGTATGGGAAACTGCACACAGGGCTTTAACTCGCTTACCGGCGGCTCATCAGGTTTAGCGCCAGATCAACCTCGGAAAGGCTAATATCCAGCCGGGAGGCGATTTCGGCAGGGGAAAGGCCCCGTGCGGACATTTCGGCAATTTGCGTTTTGCGCCGGGATTTTGCGGCTGGTTTTTTGGCATTACCCCCGTCCTCATCGTTTGAACCAGCATGATGCGCCGTGCGTTTTCTGCCGGGGTGTCTTCGGGCCTTTGCTTCCCGCGTTGCCGGTTCCGTGCTTTCGCCGGCAATAGCGGCCTCCTCTGGCACATGTTGCACGGGTACAGGCGGCGCTTCCGCCGGGTTTTGGCTGTCCGCCGCTAAAGGCGGAACGGGACGGCTTTCGCTCTGGGGCGGCGGGCCGGCATCTTTCTGCTGGTTCAGGGCGGAGCGAATGCCCCTGCCCAAATTGGCGTACATGGCTTCGCTGCTGCGGCTGCGGTCCAGTTCCCGCAGGTAAACGGCAATGCGTTTGTCTGTATCATCAAGTGTCTGCTTAAGGGATTTTATCCGTTCTTCCACCAAAAGCGAATCCCGGTCGGTGGCGGAATCTATTTCAGCAATTAACCGGTAAACCTCGGCGCGGTATTCTGCCAAAAGCTGCTCCGCAGCCGTGTTTCGCTTTATATACCAGCGGAAAAAGAAGAAGGAAAAAACACAAATCGCACAGCTAAAAGCCGAAAGAATAATAGGCGCCGTCATGGTTCTTTCTAAAGGCTAATATCTATGTTTCTGCCAAGACAAGGGTCCCGAAAAACCGTCGTCTGCCCTTTATCCTGCCCGGCCTCTTTCGGTGTTTGTTCTTTTTTTTTGCCTTGAGCGCCGCCGCCATCCTGCCCGCGCGAACCACGGTCCTTAACTTTCTCCGCGCCTTCGCCGGTATTCTGGGCTTCGTTTACCGACTGTATATGAGCCTCCGTTTTCCGCTGAAGTTGAACGCCCTGAATTGCCTGCTGAACCGCAAGACCTTCCCGCTGGGCGCTTTGGGTCTTGCCAACTTTGTCAATCTGGGTAAACAGGGTTTGAAGGTCAATTGGTTGTAAAGCCATCCAGCCCCTTCTTTGTTTCTTCATCAGGTTCCTCGTATTTGGTTACCCTGATAAGATCGTTTTCCAAAATAAAAGTAACCGCTTTGTATTCGGTTCTAACTTCATCCTTGGCATCCCGAATCATTATCTTGACGCCCGGATACACCTTTGCGGAAGCCGACACCCGGGCCCGTACATTCATGCTGTTCAGAATCTCTTTTGCCTTAACAATATCTGCATCGGTCTTTTTTAAATCCGCTATCAGGGTTTGGCGCGTGTCCATCAATTCCTGCATATAGGCCATCTTGTCTTCGGGAAGGGTCTTTCGCTGTTTTTTAATATTGATAAGGGTTTGAAGATTGAGTTTTATTTCTTCAAGCTGCTTTTCCGCAGATGCCTTTGCATCTTGCAGCTTATTAAGCTCTTCCTTGACTTTGGGATCAAAACCGACTTCGCAGATTGTCTCGGTACCGCTTGTGGGGTTTCCCAGCACTTTGGCATTGATTTCCTCCGACGCCCGCAGGCATCCGCCCATAATATGCGCCCGTTTTCCCTCGCAGATGATTCGGCTATGCGCATCAATATGGGAATTGATAATCCCATCCGAGGCTACCACCATATTTCCCGCTTCGACAAACGCGTTTTCGATAAAACGCGACCACAGGGACCTTCCGGCGCGGATGCTGCCGCCGCTCTTTCCGTTGATCCCCTGGTGAATAATAATATCGCCTTCCGCATCCAATTCCGCTTTTGCTACGGTTCCGTTCACCTCGATATTACCCGCAGCCTTGATGCAAAATCCATCCTCGACGCTTCCCTTGACTATTACCGTACCAAGAAAGATGATATTGCCGGTTTTAAGGTTCACATCGCCCTCAACGGTATACACCGGCTCAACGTTTATTAAACCGCCGGCCAGCACTACCTGCCCGTTTATGGTGGCAAGGATGCTTTCGCCGTCTTCGGCAATACGGACATTGTTGCCAAGCGGCATGTTGGTTTCTTTGCCGTCTTTGGCGGGGAGCGTTTTCCCCGTTATGGTTCTTCCGTCTTTCCCTTTCTCCGGGGGCATTCGTTTGGCCACAGGCTGGTTTGCGGTAACGTTCTGAATAATATTGAGTTCTTTGAAGTTTACCCGGCCATTGCTCCCTTCCCGAAGTTTTACTTTGGTTTGATCGGTTTCAAAATTGTATTGAACATGCGCATCCTTGCCGTCAACAGGCTTGGTGCCTTCCGCCGCTTCCAATTTTTCCCGGTAAACAGGCCGGTCTACCAATTCCCGCAGAAAATCTTCTTTTATTCCATGGTACACATGGTTGTTTTTCAGAAAACTGATGTAGGATTCGTATGAAATATCGCAGCCGCCTTCTCCAGGCGGCGTAATCTGAATAAAAGCCTTCATTTCGTCATCGGTGATTTCTACCGACATTGAGCTGTCTTGAGTGGGACGGTGTTCAAATATGCCGACTTTGACAGGTTCGCCGGACGCTTCCTCTACAACAGTGGCGACCAGTTCCATATTAACGTCTGTTATCTTTCGGTTATGGAGCACATCCATAGCGTAGGCTTCTATCGCTTTCCTGCCCCCGCCAACCGGAGGCGTAACTTTAAGCAAGGCGTCGCCCCCCGATTGCAGAAATACAAAAACATCGCCGTCTTTGTCTTCTATAATGGGAACATCGGCGTCAATTGCATCACCGAAGGCTTCTTCCTGTTGTTTCTTCTTTTTGGTCAATGCCCGTTCATAGGCCTGTATCTTCCAGTCTTTTTTCCCGGTTCCCAGAAAACCGGGAAAACCCCTTTCGAGTATCTCGTATTCAACACGGCGGACCGGAATATCAAGCAGGGTAGCCGCTTCGCTTACAGCATTTTCAAGTGTAGGCGCGCTAGTTTCGACCGAGCGTATAGCGCGGTCCTGTTCCAAACGGCCTTTAACGATTTCCTGCAGTTGGACAAAATCAACCATTGCTACACCTCTTTAATACCAGCATTACACAATACCTTTACGAATATTGGTCAGTTTTGATCTAAGACGGAGTATTGCCTTTGTATGCAGCTGGGATACCCTGGATTCGGTAACCTCCAAAACCCGCCCAATATCTTTTAAGGTTAAATCCTCGTAGTAATACAGAATCAGTATCTTTTTTTCTTTATCGGGCAGTTCATTAATAGCGGCCACTATTACCTGGCGGATCACTTCCTTTTCGACTACAACATCGGGATTAAGGCTCATGGGGGACTCTATACTGTCCGCGATGGATACCTTGTCATTTTCGTCACCGGAGAACCACACATCATTAATCGAAATGATAGAGGTGGTGGAAATTTTCTGTAAAGTTTTAAGATACTCCGATTCATCCATTCCCAGAGCGCCGGCAATTTCCTGATCCGAAGCGGTTCTGCCAAGCTGGGCTTCAAGGGAACTTATGGTTGCTTCGATTTCGCGGGTTTTTTGCCGGATCGAGCGGGGAACCCAGTCGATTTGGCGAAGCTCATCAAAAATCGCGCCCCGGATTCGGGTTACCGCATAGGTTTTGAATTTTACGTTTTTTTCGGGATCGTATTTGTCAATGGCGTCAAGCAGGCCAAAAACGCCAAAACCTACCAAGTCGTCGAATTCAACATTGTGGGGCATTCCCATTGCGACTTTTCCGGCAACATATTTTACCAGGGGAGCATACTGTTTGATAAACGCCTCTCGAAGCCTTGGATCCCGTGTTTGACGGTACTGCTGCCAGCGTTCTTCTTCTGTTCTGTCTTCCGGGATGGTGTTCCCCATAACCTATCCTTTGATGCTGTTCCAAAATACCGGTTTTGGAACGAACTCATTTATCTTTTTGCAGTACCGTCCGTATGCCGGCGGCAATTTCCTTGGGATCAAAATCGCCGTCAAATTTTTGCGGCTTGCTGCCGGCGGATCTTCGCTCCGGTTCAAACATTTCAGCCGGTTTTGAAGGAATATCTTCCAGATCAACCGAAAAAGTACCCGTCACGGATTCCAAATCCGGCGCGGCGCTCTCTTCAACGCCGGAATCGCCTGAGGGAACAAATCCACCGAAATCCATGGAAAAAACGCTTGAATCCGAAGTATCCGCAACGCCGTCTCCGCCGGAACTATTTTTTTCCCTATTATAAGTATAGCCATCTTCCGCTTTCTGATCCATACCTTGCCCTGCCCCGCCATCCCGTACGGTTTTGGCGCCTGCCGCCGGGTCTACCGCGCCGGAAATAAGGTCAGCAATATTCCCCACATCAGAAGGATCCGGCAAACCACGGTTTGATTCCGGCAGGGCGGCGCCGGAAGTATCCCCCAGTGTGATATTTACCCGGGATCCGGGGGATGGCGCGGAAAAAGGATCGTCTGACGGCTCTAAGCCGCTGTCCACTTCATCTAAAGCCAGAAGCTCCGGCAGGAAGGTATTAATCAGGAACCAGGACCCCGCGCCAAAAGTAAAAAACACCGCGCCAAAAACCAAGGCCCTGATTATCGCATGGGAAAAACCGGCGCTGCTTATGATTCCCAGCGCCAGAGAAAGAACAAGAGCCGCCACGCCTGCCAGGACGCCCCATCTTATATTAAACACGGTTTCCTCCCCGGCTGTCCGCTAGGAACGGCCAAAAATTTTTTTGAACATGGAACCAGCCCCAGCGGCGTCGCCAATCTTGTTCTTGTCTATCCGTTCTACAAGGTGCTGAATGCAGAGGCTTGCCTTGCACTTGGGATCAACTATCATAAAGGGCTTTTGCCGCAGTACCGCATGGGGTACTGATTGATCATCATAAATGAATCCCAGATAGTCAACCTTAAGACTAAGGAACTGACCGGCGATATTGATCATACGGTCCGCCACATTCTTTGCTTCGGCTGCGCCCCGCGCCCGGTTTACTACCAGTTTAAGCCCCATATTCATGGCGTCGTATTCCGTGGCTATGATCTTGATAATCCCGTAAGCATCGGTTATGGCCGTAGGCTCCGGGGTGGTGACAATTATCGCATCATCGGCGGCGGCGATAAAGTCAAGCACATTGCCCGAAACGCCGGCGCTGGTATCGATAATGATAATATCCGCAAAGGACAGCGTATCCAGCTCGCGGATAAAGTTCTGCCGCTCCTGTTCGCCCATATTGGCGATTTGTGAGAAACCCGAAGCGCCGGCCACTATTGATATACCGTACTCTGTTTCTACAAGGATTTCCCGTATGGTTTTTTGTCGTTTTATTACATGGTAGAGGTTATATTTTGGTATCATATTCAGCATAACATTAACATTGGCAAGCCCCAGATCGGCGTCCATAACCACAACCTTTTTTCCAATCCGGGCAAAGGCAAGGGCCATATTTACCGAAAGATTGGTTTTGCCAACGCCGCCCTTGCCGGAAGTAACCGTAATAATTCGCGTCTTTTTGCCGCCGCTGTCAACGCCGTGTAAAGGGGAGCGCTTTCTTGATTTATCAACGGATGCGCCGGAAACATCCCTTCTCTGCCGCATGATCTCCCGCAGCTTTTCCGCCTGATCTTCCATTCTCTTTAGCTCCATTGAAATTGATCCGCTTCATCAACGGGGAAGCGTTTTTCCATCTTTTCCCGGTCAACTTTAAATTCGTCCAGATTGATAAGAAACCGGACAACGCTTGCCTTCTTTATATCCGTTGGGACAGTCTGCCCGTCGGTTACATAGGATATGGATTTTCCCCGTTCCGCCAGAGCGGATATTACATTACCGATATGGCTTGTTTCATCCATTTTAGTCAATATAACCGAACAGTAATTAAACGGTTCAAACTGCCGCAGTATTTCTTCAATATCGCGGGTCTTTGTACCGGCGGAAAGCACCAAATGTATCTCCGTACGCGATCCGCATACGTCAAGCAGTTCTTTCATTTCCCCCAGTTTTGCCGAATCTTTGGGACTCTTGCCGATGGTATCGATAAGGATTAAATCCGTTCCCTCTTGATAGAGGGCGATCTCTCTACGAAGATCCCGCTGGTTATCGACCCGCGAAACGGGAATCTCCATAATATCGCTGTACTTTTCAATTTGATCCCATGCGCCTATGCGAAAGGCGTCGATGGTTATCATCCGTACCGACAGGCGGGGACGGCCTGATTTACCAATCCCGTAAACTGCCGCGAGCTTGGCAATGGTGGTAGTCTTGCCGACTCCGGTAGGGCCTACCAGCCCCATAATTCTGCCGGTTCCCGGCAGGATGGGTTCGTTGTATATCGTAATGCTTTCGCCTATCCACTCCAGCAGGCGATCCTGCACCGCGTCAAAATTTTCAAGGGTATCCAGCGGCAGTTCCTTCCTTGCCCGCTCAATCATGTTCGCTATGTAGCGGTCGGAAAAATCGTTCAGTTTAAGCAGTTCCGTAGCGCGGACCAGGCTGGGGTGATCTTCCTTTTGCGTCTTGCGCTGGTCAATTTTTGCCTGTATTTCCTGCAATTTATCGAGTATCTGCTGCTGGGCAAAAAGTTCCTTGCCGGCCTGCGTATCGGCCTGCGCCGAAAACTGATCGGGGTCTTTACCCGCCGCCGCAAGCACCCTTTTTTTTGCCTCGATAAAATCGAGGGTTGTATTGTCCCGGTCCAGCGGAAGTCCGGGGGAAAGCGGCTGGGCGGGAAGCGCGGATGACGGCAAAGGCAAGGGGCCCGCAGGAACAGGAGGGGAAACCGGAGCGGCGGTGTTTTGCCATTTGGAATTTCGGTTGCGGGGGGGGATATAAAATTCGATTTCTACCCCCTCGCGGGTGAACAATCCAAAGACGCCCCCGGTGCGGATTTTTTTTTCGCGCAGGATGTGAAACCAGCCGCCGTATTTTTCCGCGATTTTACTGACACAATCCCCCCGGCTTGCGCCCCGCTCCACAAATATTTCCATCCCTGTCCCCGCTACTCCTGGTTCTCCAGTCTAATTACCCCAACCGCCTCGGGAATAACATCCGGCGCGATTTCGGGAACGGAAACAACGGCCAATTCCGGCAGTTCCCGGTCGGTGGAATTTCGTACCAGGAAACGCGCCTGTTCGGAACAGAGTATCACCGGCATCCAGCCTTTGCCTTTGACCGCCGTAACGGCCCTGCTGACCGCCTTGATCCACGCCTGCTGGCTTGGCGGGTCCATGGCGCATACAATCCCCGATGGGGTTTCATACTTGCTGTCGATAATTTTCTGTTCGAGTTCCGGCGCAATGGTAAGCACCCGCAGCCGGCGGTCATCATCGGTGTACTGGGAGCATATCTGGCTGCCCAGGGCCTGCCGGGCCTTTTCGGTAAGGAACCAGGTGTTTTTGGAAAGCGGGGCATATTCGGCGACGGCTTCCAGAATAGATACCATGTTGCGGATAGACACCCTTTCTTTTAAAAGGCCATGCAGAATCTTCTGGATTTTTACCGCGGACATACCCAGTTCGGCCCGCATCACCTCGTCCACCACTGCCGGATATTCCTTGCGGAGCGTATCCAAAATCGCCTGGGTATCCTGCAGGCCCAGAATATCCGCGGCGTGACGCCTAATGATTTCGGTTAAATGGGTGGCGATAATCGAAGGCGGGTCCACCACGGTATAGCCTGAGCGTTCCGCCTCGTCCCGCTTGTTTTCATTAACCCAGAGGGCCGGCAGGCCAAAAGCGGGATCAACCGTTTTTTCGCCGCTTAGTTCTTCGCTGACCGTACCGGGGTTAATGCACAGGTAAAAGCCCATGCGTATCTTGCCCTTGCCCACATCAACGCCTTTGATCTTAAAACAGTATTCCGACGGTTCCAGCAGCATGTTGTCGATAATCCGCACTTTGGGGATCACCAGGCCCAGATCAAGGGCGGACTGCCGCCTGACCCCCTGCACCCGCTCCAATAGTTCCGCTCCTTTTTCCTTATCGACCAGGGGTATAAGGCCGTAGCCAAGTTCCAGTGAAAGGGGGTCCAGCGGAACCACCGGCGATATATCGCCGCTTTCCTCCTTGCCTTTTTTTCCGTCTTTTGATTTTGCCATCATTTCGTTAAAGCTGGCGTCTCTTTTCTTTTTACGGCCAATCTGGAAAGCGGCGTATGCCAAAAGGACGGCCATGGGGATAAGCACATACCAGGGGAAGCCGGGCAGCAGCGCAAAACCAAGCAGAACAGCCGCGCATATCCAATAAATACGGGATGAATGGGTAAACTGTTCCGCTACCTGCTCGGAAAGATTCCCCGTTGCCGCAGCCCTGGTTACCACTATGCCCATTGCGGTAGAGATAAGCAGGCCGGGAAACTGCGAGAGCAGGCCGTCGCCGATGGAAAAGCTGATATAATTTTTTACCGCCATGGACAGGGATTCGCCGTGCATGGCGGCGCCGATGATAACCCCGCCAAGAATATTGACCGCGGTGATAAAAATTCCCACTTTGACGTTGCCGGAAATAAATTTACTGGCGCCGTCCATGGATCCGTAAAAATCGGATTCTTTTTGCACCTGGGCTTTTCGTTTCTGCGCTTCTTCTTCGGTGATGGAACCGGAACTGTATTCGGTATCAATGGCCATCATTTTGACCGGCATACTGTCCAGGGTAAAGCGGGCCGCCACCTCGGAAATGCGGGTAGCGCCCTTGGTGATAACAACCGCCTGTACCGCGATAATGACGATAAAGATAATAAAACCGACTACAATACCTTCGTTGCCGCCCGCGCCTACAACAAAGCTGGAAAACGCGCGGATCATCCTGCCGTCAAAGCGTTCCCCTTTGGTTAAAATAAGCCGGGTGGAGGAAACGTTCAGGGCCAGGCCGAATACCGTGGCGACAAGCAGCACGGTGGGGAACAGGCTGAATTCGGTTGGCTTTTGAATGTAGAGAACGATGAGCAGTATCAAAAGGGAAAAAATCACATTCAGGGCCATAAAGGCGTCCAGCAATACCGTCGGCAGCGGAACAATAAGCATCACCACTACCGTGATTACGCCGATGGCGATAAAGAGGTCCTTCATGTTACCCAGGGGATTCCTGGAGAGCGTTCCATCACTGCCCGTGCGCACCGCGTCAGCCATTCAACCTTACCTCCCTCATGCGCTCCTGGCCTTGCGCCGCAGCTCGTTAATGTCCATCACCTTTCTAAAGATAGTGGCTACCGCCGTATAATACGCCTCGGGAATAATATCCCCTACATCGGTTTCCCGGTACAAGGCCTGGGCGATAGGCTTGTTTTCAACCAGCGGAACCCCGGAATCGACCGCGAGCTTCCTGATTCTGGCGGCCAGTTCATCCGCGCCCTTGGCCGTAACCATTGGACCGGGCATATTGGACTGGTATTCCAGCGCCACCGCGAAATGGGTCGGATTGGTAACAACCACATCGGCGCGGGGAACCGCGGCGGCTATATTCTGTTTAAGGAGATCCCGGAAACGGCTGCGTATCCTGTTCCGCACCTGCGGATCGGATTCGTACATTTTCATTTCTTCTTTTATTTCGAACCGGGACATTTTGTTCCGTTCCTTAAAACGCCACCGCTGGAACAGAAAATCGGGAATCGCAAGCAGCAGCAAGAGCAGGGCGCTGATAATAAGCATCCTGATGGCCAATGACGCCACGGTGCAAAAACCCAGCCACAGGCCTATCTTCTGCAAATTCACCAGCTTTTCAAAGTCCATGCGGATAAGGATAAAGGACACCCCTCCGATAATAGCCATTTTAACAATGGACTTGAAAAAGTTGAAAAGCCCGTCAACGGAAAACAGGGTCCGTTTAAAAAACTGCCCTATTTTGGGAAGGACCTTGGTAAAATCGGGAACCAGGGGCTTGGTTGTAAAAAGAAAACCGGTCTGAACTATATTGGAAAACAAGGCCGAAAATACCGCCACCGCAAGAATCGGCAGGGCAAGCCGCGCCGCATAGCTAAAAAAGGCCGCCGCTACTATACCGTCTTTGACGGGGTCCAGTTCCGCGGCCCGCAGGAAATAAAAACGCAGCATCTCTATGCAGGTGCGCAGCATGGAGGGCGCCAGGAACAGCAGCATCAGCGCGGGCAGGAAAAGGGTAAGGGCGCTTACCAGTTCCTGGCTTTTGGCAACCTGGCCTTCTTCCCTGAGTTTACGGAGTTTATGCTCGGTTGGCTCCTCTGTCTTGCCGTCGGCGTCGTTGTCATCGGAAAACCACTGCAGGTGAATGTATGCGGGGTCCGCAGCGCGTAGAGCCTGTTCAAATGGTGGGTTTTTGCGATCAATAGATAGCAAAAACCCCGGTTTTCGGGCGCTTAAGCCAAAGGAAATGGGGGGTAGCGGAGGACTTGCCGTACGGAGGCAAGGTCTTATTACGGCCATTCCGGCAAGGCCGCAGCGCAGGGGGGCCGGAAAAAAAAGGCGTCCGCTACGGAACAAGGGTCCGGAAACAGGCCCCCCTCCTGTTCCCCAATTTTGATTATACCTCATAAGCCATCCCCCCCGGCAATTTGCTGGCCGATTTGGACATACAGTTGTTCGATACTGGCAAAGCCTGAATCTATTACATGGGAAAAAGCCTCGGTCATAAACGGGAGCGAGTAAAAGATAAGCAGAAAGGCCACCGTAATGGAAATGGGGAAGCCTTCGGAAAGAATGTTGATCTGGGGCGCGGCTTTGGATATAAGGCCCGTGGTAAGGGACGTAAGAAACAAAGTTCCCAATATGGGCATGGAAATGACAATGGCGTCCAGAAAAAGCCGGGAAAGGCCCGCGGTAAGCATTCCCACTACCGGCTCCCTGCCGGAAACCAGGGCGGCAATGTTAAGGCTCTGCAGCGAACGCCAGAAGCCGCCCAGAAACAGTTTCTGAAAGCCGCCAATGGTAAGGAAGATCAACATGGATACCAGGTTAAGGTACTGGCCCATAAGCGGGTTTTCTATTTGCGAGAGAGGATCGAAGGTTTCCGAAGCGCCGAACCCCATTTGCAGGGAAAAAAACTGGCCCGCGGTGGAAAACGCGGAAAAAATGATGGTAAGGAAAAAGCCCATAATAAGGCCGATGATCCCCTCCCCCGCTACCAGCAGAATAAAGCGCAGGCTAAACGGCTCGTAGCGCAGATCGCTTAACGCCCCCGCCGCGCCGGGAAGGGCAGCCGCGCCGGTACCGCTGACGCCGGCTGCCCCTGCCGCCGTACCTTCTACGGCAAAAACGGCTGCCGTAGGCAGGGCGGCAAACGCGGCAAAACCTGCCAGGGCAAGTTTTGCCGTCTGGGGGATTGCCTCCGAGGAAAGCAGGGGCGCGGTCTCGATCATAGCCAGGGCCCTTGCCGCGATGAGCAAAAACACCGGCCCGTAAGCGAGTATATTCTGTAAGACCGCATTATCTACCACGTCTAACCCCATCCGCGCAGCTGTACAGCCGCGTCTTTGATCGAGCATAAAACTTTGTTTCATGCCGCTTCTTATTTTGCTATGTCCGGTATCTGCCGGAACAGTTCAATCGTGTACTCCCCCAGGGAACTGAACATCCACCCGCCCAGAAAGGCAAGCACCAGCAGTATGGCGATCACCTTTGGCACAAAGGTAAGGGTCTGCTCCTGAATGCTTGTCGTTGCCTGCAGGATCGCCACCACCAGCCCCACCACCAGCGCGGAGAACAGGAGCGGAGACGCCAGAATCAGCACCTCCAGAATCCCCCCCCGCAGCAGGGCCGTTACCTCGCCTATGCTCACCGTCTGCCCCTACACAAATGAGCGGACCAGCTGATCGGTTAAAAGCCCCCACCCGTCAACCAAAATAAACAGGATAAGTTTGAACGGCATGGAGATCATCACCGGCGGAAGCATAATCATACCCATCGACATAAGGGCGCTTGCCACCACCATGTCGATAACAATAAAGGGAATAAAAAGCAGTATCCCTATCTTGAACGCAACGGTAAGCTCATTCAGAATAAAGGCGGGGATCAGTACCCAGGTGGGAACATCGGCCAGGGTATTGGGCCGGTCAAGGCCGCGCATTGCCATAAAAAGCCTGATGTTCTCGGGACGGCTTCTCATCTGGCTGTACATAAACAGCCGCAGCGGGGCCTCCGCTTCCCGGTACGCCGCCTCCACCGAAAGTTCGCCCGCCGCAAGGGGCCGTATCGAGTTGGTATAGATCGTATCAAACGTGGGCCACATAATGAACACCGTCATAAAAAACGCGATGCCCATCAGCACTTGATTGGGCGGCACTTGCTGCAGGGACAAGGCCCGTTTGATAAAGTCCAGCACAATGGAAATGCGCAGGAAGCTCGTCATCAAAATAATAATGCTTGGCGCAAGGGAAAGTACGGTAAGGAGCAGGAGCAGCTGCAGGGAGAAAGCCACCTCCTGCCCGCTTGCGGGGTTACGCACGGTAAGATCGATAAAGGGAATTGCCGGCGGCGGGGGCGGCGTTGGCATGTTCATGGTTCCCTGCACGGACCGGTCGGGAAAAGGCTGGGTCTGGGCTTCCGATGGGAGGGGCCGGAACAGGCCAAAAAGCGCCACAAGCAGGGCCGCCGCGATTGTATGCTTCATTTAAGCCCCTTTAAGCGCTCGCGGCGGCGGCGAATATTTTCCGCGCCGGGCGCGCCGGATTCAACGGGCATGCCCAATTTATGAAGCATTGATTTAAAATCGAGGAAACGCCCCGGCGATTTTTCGGCGCTTTTGCGGGAATCTTCAAGAAATATGGCGTTCAGGATGTCTTTATCATCAATTTCGCTGATCAGGTGCACTCCGTTTTCGGCTGCGCCCACAAGCCATGCCTTTGACCCTACGGAAACCAGATGAACGTTACGGTTTGCGCCCAGCGGAGCGCTGGCAAGCACTTTAAGAAAGGGATCCCTTGCCCCGGAAGTACGGGAAACCCGTTTGATGGCGTACACCACCCCGTAGATTGCCGCCGCCGCCAAGGCCAGTGTTAACAGTACCCTTAAAATACCCGATACTGAGGTAGCGGATGGAAGGGCGGCTGCGGGTCCTGAAACTCCCTCTTCCAGCGCCAGGGCCTGTTCCGCGGCGGTAATTGGGTCTATGGCCTGGGGTTCGTTTTGGGAAGCAGGGAGGGAATCATCATTTGGAGACGGCCTGTCCTGGGCTGAAAGACGCGGAGAATTAATATAGAAAAAAAACGCTCCCGCAAAAAACAGGGCAAAAACCGCGCGTCCTGCGCCAATAGACATTTTCAGTTTTCCCTTCCCAAATATATACAGATTCTATTTTTAGTGTATATTTTTTTTAAAAGAGTATCAATATACTGAATCGATACTGAATCGCGGCATGAAAGTTATTAGCCCAAAAGGGCAATTGACCAAGACGCTGTTCTTGCCGTATACTGGTATGAGTTTAAGGGCGCATAACTCAGCTGGTTAGAGTGCTTGCTTTACACGCAAGATGTCCCTGGTTCGAATCCGGGTGTGCCCACTAAGAGCCTGTTCAAAATTCTACCTTGCAGGCTCCAAAAGAGCCCGAAAATCG
>JAITHQ010000114.1 GCA_031279925.1 Treponema sp.
ATTCCGTTTTATGGAAGCGGGATCAACGCAGGAATCATTTTGTTCTTTTTTCGGTTAACGGGTACACCGATGAGCTGCTGGCGCTGGCCGCAAGCCGCCGGGATTTACTGCTGATGTAAGCGGCAGGTAAAACAAATGTTCGACAGTTTTCAAAACTGAAGTTTTGCCTTTCTTAGAGCCTGTTCAAATTGTGGATTTTTACGGTCAATAGGCCGCAAAAATCCCGATTTTCGGGCTCTTTTGGAGCCTGCAAGGTAGAATTTTGGCGTTTGCAACGCCAAAATTCCAGATTTTGAACAGGCTCTTAAACTGTTGGCAATCATGGGTATCTTCTAGAAAAAAATTTGGTTTCTTGGTAAATTTTACTTAAGTATTAGTTTCCTCTGCCGAAAATGAAGTGTATCCTTGTTTTAGGTACAATTTCTGGCAGGGGAGGGAGGCCATTTTGGCATATAAAAACGCATTATCCACATATAAAGAAACCAGGATCAAAACAGCAAGTCAGGGGCAGCTTATCATTATGCTGTACGATGAAGCAGTAAAGCAGTTGGACCGGGCGGTAAATTTGCTGGAAATGAATAAAACTGGCAAAAAAGACCCCAGCAGAATAGAGCATATCGGTAAGGCAGTTATGAAAACCCAGGAGATAATAACCGAATTAATGGTTTCCCTGGATTTTGAGCAGGGGGGAGAAATAGCCAAAAATCTTTTTTCCATTTATACTTGGTTCAACCGGGAACTTCTGGAAGCCAATATCAGCCAGGATTTAAAACGGATTTCGGATGTACGGATTCTGTTTGATGAACTGCGTGGCGCATGGCAGGAAATTTTTACAAAGAACTCTGCGGAAATGGTTAATAGAGAGGTTCTTGGCGTAAATATTGCCGGTTGAAAACTGCCGGTATGGAAACCGGTGGTTGAAGGTCAGATATTGGCTCTCATCGTTTTCTTTTAATTTACGTATTTGCCCGTCTTAATAAGCAAATACCATTATTTATTTTAGCCCTGATTTGGATTGTCTATATCGGGGTTTCCATAGCCAAACGGGAGGGGATATGGCGATTTTAATTGAAGAAGAAGCTGTTGGCGTATCATTAATTAGCCAGGAGGAGCTTGCCGAGCGGGTAGCTATTCTGCAGCGATTCAGGACTTTGCTCAGCCAGCAGCGGGATCGTTTCCGCAATTATCTTGCGGTACTGGACAAACAGCAGAACATCATTGAAGACGGCAACGCCGGAGAGCTGCTTGCCTATGTCGAAATGGAAGAGCAGATCGTAACGGACATTTTTTCCATACAGAAAGTTATTGATCCGCTGGAAGACATGTACCATGCGGTTATTTCCCGTTTTGGCGGGGACAGCGCCGTGCCTGCCGATGATGTACCGAATCTTAAAGCTACACTTGAGGACCTAAAAAACGAGGCGATACTCCGTTCTTCCCGCAACAGGGAGCTGCTTTCCAGCCGGATGATGGAACTCCGTACCGAAATAACGGTTTTACGGAACAATCCCTTTACAGCAAGGGCAAGGCGTTCAGTATATTCCAGGGGTAACACTGCCTCGCTTATTGATATTCAGGGCTAAGGAAGCACTGATCAAATCCAATCGAGGCTGCGGACTAAAGTCCAAAATCAGTGCTTCTTACCCATTTTTGCGTAATGAAATAAGCGGAGTTTGCCGCGCAAAGTCTTACAATAGGGCGGACGACGCGGATTGCGGACCGAAGGTCCGGCGTCAATTTAATCAGTGTTGCCCTTAGAGCCTGTTCAAATTGTGGATTTTTGCGGTCAATAGACCACAAAAATCTCGATTTTCGGGCTCTTTTGGAGCCTGCAAAGTAGAATTTTGGCGTTTGCAACGCCAAAATTCCAGATTTTGAACAGGCTCTTAGGGAAATCTGCACAAACAATATGTAACACTCTGAATGGTTTACCTGGCCAGCCAGCCGCCGTCTACCGCAAGGGTAAAGCCGTTGATGTAGCTGGCGGCAGGGGAGGCCAAAAAAACAGCGGCCCCGGCAATGTCGTCCAGGGTTCCCCACCTGCCTGCGGGAATGCGGTCAAGAATCGCGGCGCTGCGGTCTTTGTCCGCACGAAGCGCTTCGGTGTTGTCGGTAGCCATGTAGCCGGGGGCTATGGCGTTTGCATTGATACCGTACTTTGCCCATTCATTGGCCATCAGCATGGTAAGGGTCCGCACCCCGCCCTTTGACGCGGTATAGGAAGGGACCCGTATCCCGCCCTGATACGAAAGCATTGAAGCAATGTTGATAATTTTACCGCCGCTCTGCTGTTTGATAAACTGCCGGGCCGCCGCCTGACACATAAAAAACAGCGTTTTAAGATTGATATTCATTACATCGTCCCAATCGGCTTCGGTAAAATCAACCGTATCGTTCCGCCTGATAATTCCCGCATTATTCACCACAATATCAACCCTGCCGAAAACTTCAAGGGCTTTTTCAAAAATCAGCCTAACGGGTTCCTGTGAAACAAGATTGGCGGAATAATAAAAAAACTGGCCGCCTGCTTTTTCCACCAGGCTTTTGGTCTCTTGCGCCGAAGAAGCCGAGCCTACGCCAAAAACATCCGCGCCCGCTTCGGCCAGCCCCCGGCTGATCCCCTGGCCCAGCCCCCTGCCGCAGCCGGTAACTATCGCGGTTTTACCGTCAAGGCGAAACGTTTCAATAATACCCATCGCGTTACCTCAATTCCGTTGTAATGATAGCGTCCATGTCGTCAAAGGTTTGGTTCTCGCCGGCCATTGCCCAGATAAAGGTGTAGGCGGCTGTCCCAACCCCCGAATGTATTGACCATGAAGGCGAGACAGCCGCCTGCTCATTGCACATAACGATATGGCGTGTCTCTTTGGGCCTGCCGTGCAGATGAAACACCGCCGCGCCGGGGGGAATATCAAAATAAAAATAAACTTCCATGCGGCGCTCGTGGGTGTGACAGGGCATGGTGTTCCACACCGAACCATTTTCAAGCACGGTCATTCCCATTACCAACTGGCAGCTTTGGCATACCGCCGGATGTACATACTGATAAATGGTGCGCACGTTCACGGTGGCCGCTTCTCCCAGTTTGCGGGGATTGGCCTTTTCAATGGGGATAAAAACCGTTGGGTATCCGGTATGGGCCGGGGCGCTTGCAAGGTAAAACTTTGCCGGCTCGTTTTTGTCCCCGCTAAAAATTACGTCTTTTACCCCTTTGCCAATGTACAGGCCGTCGCCTTTTTTCATTTTGTATTCCGCGCCATCAACGAAAACCATGCCCAGGCCGGCAATGCAGATAATGCCCAGTTCCCGCCTGTCCAAAAACACATCACTGCCAAAATCTTTGCCCCCCTCAAGCCGCAGGCTTTTGCTCTTTGGAAAGGCCCCGCCAAAGACCACCCGGTCCGAATGGGTGTAGCCCAGGCTGATTTCATCCTCTATAAAAACTTTTTCAAACAGAAAATGTTCCCGCATGGTTTGGGTGTCATAGGACTTCATGTCGTCAGGATGTTCAGAATAGCGTATATCAAGTTTCATAATTGCCCCCTGTCTATGCTTATTGTCAATTTTGTTCCTAAAGGAATTTGTCTAGAAACTGAAATTACTAAAAACTCTGACGTTAGAGCTTTCTTAATACCAATTTGGCATATATTCCGCATAAAGTCTAGAGGATTTTTTCGTGTTCCATTGAAGCCAGAATAAAAGGCCCTACTCCCTTAAAATCATCAACGGCTACCGGTTCATTAACATAATATGCATAACTTCCGTCCCGGTAGGGCGTTCCTCCCAGCCCGGCCACTTTGCAGATTCCGCTTAGATGCAATTCGCCTGCGGAATCTTCCCGCAGCTTATCCCTGACCAGGCCCCCGTAGGCCAAACATGCCGCATCCTGCGCCGCCGGAAAATCGTTTTTATCAAAAACTTCCAGACGTATCATTTTAAGCATAAAATAAATAAACATTGAGGAAGCGGAACTTTCGGTATAGTTGTTTTCCCGCTGCCCCTGATCAAGCACCTGAAACCACAGCCCGCTTTTTTTATCCTGAAATTTCAAAAGCGGCGCAAGCATTCGCCTGGCTATGGCGGCAAGCGGGCGGTAATGTTTTTGATATGCCGGGGTGATAAAGTCCAGCGTGTCAGCAAGGGCCATGCAGTACCAGCCCATTGCCCGGCCCCAAAAATGCGGGGAACAGCCGGTTTCCGCATTGGCCCACAACTGTTTGCGGGACTCATCCCAGGCATGGTACAAAAGGCCGGTTGTTTTATCGGCGGTTTTCGATTCGATTAGGGTAAACTGGCGGACCACATCATCAAATTCCGCCCCGCCTGAATATTCGCCGGAGTATTGGGCGTAGAACGGCCCCTGCATATAAAGGCCGTCCAGCCACATCTGCCAGGGATATATTTGCTTGTGCCAGAAGCCGCCGGTGTTGGTTCTTGGCTGTGAGCGGAGCTGGGCGCGGAGTTTTTCGATGGCGGCGCGGTATTTTTGTTCGCCATATTTTTTGTACAGCAGGAAAAGAACCTTGCCGGGGTTTATCTGGTCCAGGTTGAATTCTCCCTCGCGGTAGGTAAGTATTTCCCCTTCCGGGGTAATTTTGGTATCGTACATTGATTGCACATAACGGCAGCAGTCATCCTGCCCGGTCCTTTCGCCAAACAAAAATATGCTTTGCAGAACCAGGCCGTGTTCGTAATGCCACTGCATCTGTTCCGGCGTGTAGCGCCGCATTACCGGCTGAACCATCCTCTGCGAAACCGTCTTCAACGGTTCACCGCCCGCCGCTTTTGCCGTTTGTTCCGGCGCTGCCAACAAACTCATGTTCCGCTTTACCCCAAATTACCGCAGATAACCCGCGGATTCTGCGGCCATAATACCGGCTGCTTCCCATTCGCTTCCACCCATCTTGTCAAATTCAGCAAGCCAGATATCCCAGCTGCTTCTGGTTAACTGCCGTTTGCCGGTAAGGAATTCTACCACGCCCTGCTCGTAGAAACGCTTTAAGTCGGCATTGGGAGCGGGCAGGGCATCCCCGCCGATATTCGGCGTCCAGGGGCGGCTTTGCATGTCGCGTAACACCGTCAGGGCGCTCATGGTTCTGCCGGAGGTAGAAGCCTTGTAGGTTGGGTAGCGGGCAAGCAGTTCGATTTCGCTGTTGTAATACACCATGTTGCGCAACTGGGTATAGGGCTGCATTTCCGGCACGCTAAAGCCTTTGGCAGGATCGGGAATGCCCTGTACAGTGGGAACGCCGTTTTCGTCAAACACAAAATTTACCCCTTCTTCGCCCCAGCCCAGCAGAAAATAGCCTTCGTCGGACGACATCCATTCCAGCAGTTTGGCAATGGCCGGCCCTTTCTCCGCCTTTATCGCCTTTAAGGAAACCGCATATATCCGGTACGCCTGGGTATACACCCCCACTGACTGCCGGCCTTCCGGCCCCAGCGGGGGGTCTATTACTATCCACTCGCCATTAGGAAAATTTTTATCAAAACTTGTATAATTATTTTCAGCGGCAAAGGCGGCGTTTTGCTCGCGCATTATGCCAAAACGGCCCTGTTTCCACGCTGCGCGAAAATCATCCTTGTTGTAACTGGTCCAGTTGGGATCGATAACTTTTTCGTCGATCATCCGCTTTATAAAAGCAAGGGCGTCACAATAGGCGGGTTTGCGCACATTAAGGCCCGGCGCGTTTTTGGTAAGGTTCCACGTTCCCGCAACGCCAAAAGCGCCAAAGAAGGGATCAAAACGGCGGCCCAGCCCTTCCTCGAAATTATTTATTTCGATAAAAGCGCCGTAACCGTAGGTGTCGGCCCGGCCATTTCCGTCGGGGTCGCGTTCGGTAAAGGCTTTCATCACATTAAGGTAATCGTCAAGGGTAAGGGGAACGGCCAGCCCCAGCGTGTCCAGCCAATCCTTGCGAATAAGCATACCCTCGTTTTTTGCAATGGTCCCCGGAGAGGCCAGGCCATAGGATTTTCCATTAATGGTGGTAAAACCCCGGCTGTCGTCATCGTAGTGGATTTTTGTACGCTTGGGCATTAGGGGGTACAGTTCATCCACCGGGGCGATAACCCCTACCCGCGCAACATTGATAAAGGGGTCGCGGCGGACCATGAAAATATCCGGCAGGGTGTTACCCGCCGCCGATGCGTTTATTTTTACATCCTGATCGGTTTCGCTTGAGGGCAGGGCGCTCAGGCGCAGATCGATATTGAGCTTCTGCTTGATAATTTGCAGGGCTTTCCAGTCCGCCGGGGGCGGCCCTGCTTCGGTAACAGCCGCGCCGTACCACAGCTCGATAGTTACCGGCGCCAGAGCCCCGCCTTTGTTCCTGCCGCAGGCCGCAAAGGCAAGCGCAGCCGCAATTACCCATAACACCATCATTCGCTTCCGCATGGCATCCTCCAATTTTCCTGACATTAGCCTTATCCCTT
>JAITHQ010000147.1 GCA_031279925.1 Treponema sp.
TTTGATATTTCCGCCGATCCCGGCCAGAACCATCCCATCAGGGACAACCCCGCCCTGGAGCGGGCCATGCGGGAAAAACTCATTGCCCTGATGCGGGAAAACAACGCGCCGCCGGAGCAATTCACCCGGCTGGGACTTTAGGGAAGCGTTGATTAAAGCAAACCGAATCACGGAAGACGCGGAAAAGAAGCCCTTTTCCGTGAGGTTTCCGCGTTTTCTGCGGTAAAAAGAACCGTTATCAGGGAACTGCTGATTACACGGATGAAAAGGACGGCCAACAGCCGCGCCCGCCTGGGCGTTGAGCAAACAATGCGGCCCACCGCAGCGCACGTAATACCCCCTATTATCACACATGCGCGAAGGCTTTAGCCTGAGCAGTGCGCGGCCAACAAACGCGCCCGCAGGGCGTTGAGCAAACAATACGGCCCGCCGTAGCGCTCGCAATACCCCCTATTAGCCCACATGCGCGAAGGCTTTAGCCTGAGCAGTGCGCGGCCAACAAACGCGCCCGCAGGGCGTTGAGCAAACAATGCGGCCCGCCGTAGCGCTCGCAATACCCCCTATTAAGCCCACCTGCGCGAAGGCTTTAGCCTGAGCAGTGCGCGGCCCAGGCACCCGCCACACCGCATTACTCCCCCCGCTTCCGCGTGATTTCCGTGTCATCTGTGGTAAAAAGAACAGTTATCCGGGAACCGCAGATTACACTGATGAAAAGGATGCCGCAGATGAGTAGAAACTACATCAGCGTCGAACCGAAGGTTCGCAATCTGTGTACATCCGTGTCATCTGTGGTTTAAATCCGCGTTAATCCGTGCAATCCATAGTTATCCTTTAATTGAGCCAATCATAACGCCCTGGATAAAATATTTCTGAATAAAAGGATAGATAGTCATTACCGGCAAACTTGCCACGATAATAAGGCTGTATTTAAGCAGATCCGCAAGGCCCTGTTTGGCCGCCATAAGTTCCGGATCGACAATAGCCCCCGCGTCAATGGTATTGGCGATTAATATATCCCGCAGCACGATCTGTAAAGGAAAAAGATTTTTATTTGTCAAATACAGAAAAGCGTTAAAATAGGCGTTCCAGTTGGCTACCGCGTAATACAGGCTGATAACCGCGATAACCGCCTTGGAGAGCGGCAGTATACAGTGCCAAAAATACTGTATATCGGAACAGCCGTCTATATCAGCCGCTTCCCGCAGTTCTGCGGGAATACTGCTGCTTATGAATGTCCGGGTGATGATCATGTTATATATGCCTATGGCGCCGGGGATAAGAATGGCCCAGCGGGTGTTTAACATCCTCAGATTCCTGAGCAGGATATAGTTGGGTATCATGCCGCCGTCAAAAAGCATGGTAAACGTAAAGAACACCATAATCAAATTCCGCCCCGGCAGCGTGGGGCAGGCGAGAGCATAGGCGGTAACCAGGGTAAGGGCAACGTTGATTAGTGTACCAAAAACGGTATAGACCACCGAATTAAAATAGCCGGTTCCTATCATGTTATTGGTGAATACCGCCCGGTATCCTTCCAGGCCGGGGTCTACGGGCCAGAGGATAACCTTGCCGGACGCCACCGCGTCAGGGGAAGAAAACGAAGACGCGATAATAAAAACAAGGGGATAGAAAACCACCAGGAACATCAGGCTCAGGATAACGTATACCGCGGCGTTGAATATTTTATCTTCCAACGATTCCCGTATGCCGCTTTTGGCCGCCGCTGTTACCATAAACTGTCTCCTCCTGTTTTTTGGCAGATTTTGTTTACCGAAATAATAAGCAGCAGATTAACAATGGAATTAAAAAGGCCAATGGCGGTAGCGTAAGAAAAATCGCCTCCCCCGGACGCAAGACCGACCTTGTAAACATAGGTAGAAATAACCTCTGAACGGGAAATGTTCAGGCTGTTCTGCATGAGATAGACTTTTTCAAAACCCAAGCTCATTATCCTGCCGGCGTTAAGGATCAACAGTACGGTGATCGTTGGCAGTATGGCCGGCAGATCGACGTACATAATCCGCATAAACCGGTTCATTCCATCTATCTTCCCGGCTTCGTGTAATTCCGGCGAAACTGTGGAAAGAGCCGCCAGGTAGATGATGCTGTTCCAGCCCATGTTCTGCCAGACTCCTGACCATACATACAGATGGGAAAAATACTTCGCGTCCCCAAAAAGATCTTTCCCATAAGTTCCGAATAACGCCAATGACGTCTTGCCATAAAAACCAACAATGGGATTAAACACCTGCATCATGATTCCAACCAGCACCACTACCGAGATAAAATAAGGAAGATAGGTAACGGTTTGTACTATTTTTTTGTAACGGCGGACGCTCACGGTGTTCAGCAGCAGGGCAAAAATTATCGGGAACGGAAACCCGGCTATAAGCTGATAAACCGACAGCAAGAGCGTATTTGAAAGCACCCGTTTGAACTGGTACGATTTAAAGAACTTAATAAAGTTGACAAATCCAACCCATTCGCTTCCCCATATCCCCTGAGACGCCCTGAATCTTTTAAAGGCGATTTGCGCGCCCAGCATGGGGTAATATCTGAAAATAAAAAGATACGCCAATGGCAGCAGCAATAACAGGTACATCTGCCAATGGCGTTTCATCAGCTTACCGGTACAGGATTTATCCTTCATGCACATCCCCTCTGACCAGGGTGACGCTAATCAGCGTCACCCTATGCCCGTGCATCCTCTTCAACAGGAACCGCGTCGGAGGTGGCTATATACCAGTTCAGCATACGGTTTTCAAGTTCCGCCTGATCCTGCCTGTATTCTTTTTCACCATAAACGCTGCGCAATTCTTCGGGATCGTTTTCAAGATCGTACAGTTCGCTGTCTCCATAGGTCCGCAGAATCAATTTTCGTTTAAGCGTGCGGATCATACTGGCCCGGCCCACGCTTTCAGGATGTTCCCGCTGCTGAACACTTTTGGGATAGTAGACGTTGTCCGGCTTGCTCATCCAAACGGTGGATTCCCTGAGCTGCCCTTCGTTGCAGTGCGGCTCGTTGAGGTTATAGCCGCCTTCACAAAAAACCGGACGATCCGGATCGCCGTCCGCGCCCCGTATCTGGGGCAGCAGAGACCGGGCGTACATGGTATGCCTGGCTTGTATCCCCGCGTCATCCAGGATTGTGGCCATGATGTCAAAAAGTTCCGTCTGCTCTTTAACCCGGCGCCCCGCCTTGCAGCCCGGCGCTGATATGAGCAGCGGAACCCTGGTCAGTACGTCTTCACAGCCTGAAGGCCACTTTTCCACCAGGCCATAATCCCCCGCGTAGTCGCCGTGATCCGCGGCGGAGATCAGCATGGTCTCGTCCTTGATCCCCGCTTCCTCAACGCAGTCCATGAGTTCCCCCAGCAGCCTATCGGTAAAGGAAGTCATGCCCATATAAACCGCCTGTATCTTTTTCAAATTGCTTTGCTCAAGACGGCGGTATTTCCGTATCAGCGCGTGGAAGGCGGGTTTCCCCGTACCTTCAGGACGCAGCGGCATGATTCCGTCTTCCGAATACATATTGTAATAAGGTTCCGGAGCCGTGTAGGGACAATGGGGAAACACCAGCGGTAAAAAAAGAATAAAAGGTTTATCTCCCTTTTTACGGCTTTTAATAAAATCCATCCCCGCCTTGAGATTGCGGTAATCGTTATGCTCCCGGTAATCGCCTTTCATGGGATGGAACAAAAAATCATTGCAGGAATTTGCTCCCAGGGGATGAACCGGCGCGGGCGTTTCCGCGTGACCATACCCGCCGATATGGGTAAACACACCGGCCGATATGGCGGCGGCCTCTTTGGAAAAAAGATCGTTTTTCCCGTAAGACCTCGTTTCGTAGCCTGCTTCCTTGAGGTATCTGAACAGGTTGTGTTCCCAGGGTTTCAGTAAATTCCAAAGGGAACGATGTCCGCTGGTATGGACATACTGGCCGGTAAAGAGACTGCACCGGGAAGGAGAGCAGACTGAATTTTGCGCATGGCACTGTTCAAAAGTAACCCCTTCCGCAGCGAGGCGCTCATAATTCGGCGTCCGTATCTTTGTATTGCCGTAAACGCTTAAGGTTTCCGCCCTGAGTTCATCAGGGAAAAAAAGCACATAATTCATCCCTGGGTTCCCGTTCTACTTTTTTCCGGCTGCCCGGTCATAACCCGATTGGGAAATTTCCAGATACCGTTTAAGCCCCATGGTTTCCAGTTCCCTGAGATAAGCGTCCCAGTTTCTTTCCACATCCATGTCGCCCACTATGAAGAGGGCCAACGCCTCATTCACATAATTGTTGATGGTATTTTTCATGTCTCTGATTTCTTCAGCCTCTTCCAGGGTGAATTTGATAACATCTACCCGGTTCTTGGCCTCCTTGCCCATATAAAAAGGAACGGCGGCGTATATCCACCGCTCGCTGTAAAGCGGATCGGTGGAGGGAGCTACCTGCCCGTCGGCCACCCCAAAAGGAACAATCCCCGCCGTGGTAAAGAGCCAGTGGGAATTCTGGATTGAGCCCCAGGGAAGTATGGGAATGACCGACGCCTTAACCCCAATAGCGTCAAGCAGGGACTTGTCCTCCGGGCCCGGTTTTTTCCAGTCCACATCGGGAATACCCCAGCGGGTCCGCATATAGCCTTCCTCGCTGCACATCAAATCGCCCCACCGGAAAATAGCTTCGGGGTTTTTGGCGTCTTTGGTGATCATAAAATTCTTTTGGGGCAGATCCGGGTAATAGGTCGTGTAATTGGCCCCCTTTGGTCCGGCAAGCGGCGGCAGGGGCACGTATTCCAGCTTGCGCTGATTCATGGCTGAAATTACATTCGCCACATTTCCGTGGGTGAAGGCCCCTACCTGGGAGACCGCGCCGTTTTCCACCATCTGGCGCATCTGCGCGTTGTCCATGGTAAAACCCTGCCGGGGCAGCAGGCCGGCCTTAAAGAGACCGTTCATATACCGCAGGCCCTCGCGCCATTCTTCTTTGGTATATACCGCTTCTATCTTTCCGCCGCTGTTGACGATAAAACGGTTTGAAGCGTCATCATAGATAAAGGCGTTCATAATAAAATCGGCGGTTTGACCTCCCCATTCATTCAGGTTGCCGCCGATAATGCCGATTTCATCCTTGAGCCCATTACCGTTGGGGTCTTTCGATGCAAAGGCTTCCAGGGTTTTGCGGAATTCATCGGTTGTTTTGGGCATATCAAGACCGAGCTTATCCAGCCAGTTTTTGTTGATCCAACTCCGCAGATGATACAGGTTGCCGATCTGTTCGTTGTTTTTGGGAATAAAATAAATATTTCCATCCGC
>JAITHQ010000203.1 GCA_031279925.1 Treponema sp.
TGGAATTTTGGCGTTGCAAACGCCAAAATTCTACCTTGCAGGCTCAAAAAGAGCCCGAAAATCGGGATTTTTACGGTCTATTGACCGCAAAAATCCACAATTTGAACAGGCTCTAAGGAGCGGCTGCTTATTTTGGTGGTTCGGCAAGGGCTTCGGCAGCAAGGGCGGCGGTGTTTTTTGCCTCTGTCCCGCGCCTGCCTTTGGCGGCAAGCCGCTGCTTTTCTGTTTCCCGGTCCGTAAGGGCAAGACGGGCGGCGGCGCGGACGGCTTTTGCGCTTGCCGCGCTTATCCGGCAGCGTTCCGCCAGTTCCTCAGGGGCCGCTTCGGCAATGCCGGCAATGCTTCCATAAGCCTTTATTATTGCCGCCGCCCGCCGGGGACCAACGCCTTTTACCGATTCCAATGCGGGGAAATACAAATCTTTTGATCGCAGCCGCTGGTTAAACCCGGTAGCAAAACGGTGCGTTTCATCACGGACAAATTGCAGCACTTTAAGGGCTTCGGATCTGCGGGAAAGCCGTACCGGCTCTTTGGCCCGGGGAAGCCAGAGTTCTTCATCCCGTTTGGCAAGTCCCACTACGTCGCTTTCCATGCCCAGCTCGTCCATTACCCCTTTTGCGGCGTTTACCTGCCCAATACCCCCGTCGATAAGCACCAAGTCGGGCAGTTCTTTGCCTTCCCGGATCAGCCGGGAATAGCGGCGGTGTACCGCTTCCCGCATGGCGGCAAAATCGTCTACCACTCCTACCACGCTGCGGAGTTTAAAATACCGGTAGTTTTTACGGTCCGGTACGCCGTTTTTGAACGAGATAAGCGAGGCTACCGGGTGTGTTCCATCAAGTTGGGCTATGTCGAAGCCTTCGATGCGTTCCGGTCTTGCTCGCAGTTTAAGGGCCTGCCGCAGTTCGTCCAGCGCCGGCCCAAGCCCCCGTTCCTTGATCCGCTTGCGGAGGTCTTCAAGCGCGTTTTGGCGGACCATTGCAAGAATGGCGGTGTGGTGCCGGTCCTGGGGGTGGATTAGTTCCGGTTCATGGCCAAACTTTTCGCCAAACCAGCCGGAAAGCGTGGTTTGCCAGGCCGAATCGCCGGTTTCGGCGCTTCCATCGATTCCGGCAGTAAGGGGCGAAAGGTAAATTTTGGGCGGCGGCGGACGGCTTTGGTCGTAGTATGTGGTGATAAACATTTCAAGGGATTCGCCTTCGTCTGCGGCGGAACGGGTGCGGAACAATTCCCTGCCGGTCATTTTGCCGCCGCGCATTGAAAAAACGGTAAAAGTGGCAAGCACCCCTTCGGCGGCCCAGGCTATGTAGTCCCGGCCTTCGGGATCGTGGTCCACTACGGAACTGCCTTCGCCAGCCAGTTCCTCGATTGCCCGTATCGTATTCCGCAGTTGGGCAGCCCGTTCAAATTGCAGGGCTCGCGCGGCTTTGTGCATCTGCCCGGTAAGGTCAATAATAAGGCTTTCTGTTTCGCCGGAAAGGAGTTTCTGCACCCGCTGTACGTGGCTGTGGTAATCTTCCACGCTGATATTTCCGCTGCAGGGGGCCATACAGCGGCCTATATGGTAGTACATACAAGGCCCGGCTCTGCGGCTCCTCATACGGCGGCATTTTCGCAGGGGGAAGAGTTTGTCGATGAGATCCAGCATGACATCCACTCCCTGAATATTGGGAAAGGGGCCGTAGTACAGGCTCTTATCGCTTATTATATGGCGGGTGCGGAAAATACGGGGAAAATCCTCACCGGTAATGCGAATTACGGGGTACGTTTTACCGTCTTTTAAGTTGATGTTGTACTTGGGACTGTGCTGCTTGATGAGGGTGTTTTCCAGCAGCAGCGCTTCGTACTCGCTGGCTACAATAATGGTTTCTATGGATCGGGCATGGCGGATAAGGGTAGCGGTTTTGATGTCTTTTGCCCCGGAAAAATAGGATTTAAGGCGGCTTTTGAGCGATTTTGCTTTGCCTACATAGATGATCCGCCCTTCCCCGTCCCGCATAATGTAGACTCCCGGTTCCGCAGGCGCATCAAAGGCCGCCGCCTTGAGGTGTTCAACATGCTCAGCGCTATCTTGACCATTCATATTTGTTCAATGTATACCGATTATATATATAAGGAATCGATGAAAAGTAAGTTCTGCTCCCTGCTAATAGTGTACCTTTTTTTTGCGGTTTCAGGTAGCCTGTACTGCATTGGGGAAAAAACCATTTCTCTGGGCGGCGCGTCCAGTTGGGCTTTGGCCGAACGGCGTTCCGGCGTTGCCGAGGTAAACAGGGTACGTTCCCATCCGGTGCTGTTGCTGGCGGCGGCGGGCAGCCCGGCCGGAAACAGGGTAAAGGCTTCTTTGACCGGTTTTGCCCCGGATTTATCCCTTTCGTTTGACGAGGGAAATACCGCATTGTTTAAAGACGGCGCGGCCCATTACCGCCTTGCCGTTTCGCCCCTGCTGGAGGCTGTTGACCGGCGCCATGCCAGAGCCGGAAACGGGGCGGCTCTTTTTTCCGCCGCTTTAGCTGCGGGCAGTAGTGGCGAAACCGCGAAATCCGGCGGCGCGCTGGCTATTGAACCGCAGAGCAAGGCCGCCCTGTTTGCCCCAAATAACCATATAGGGGATTTTACTCTGGAATTCTGGCTGTACCCCCTCAATATGGAAAACGGGGAGCAGATACTTTCCTGGGCTTCTTCCTGCCCCTTTGAAGATAAAGGCGGCAATGACTATGTTTTTCAGCGGATTCTGTGCGTGGCGTCAAAAAACCGGCTGCAATGGTCGTTTCTCCATTTTTTTACTTCCCCTGACAATACACGGCATATTAATATAAGCGTGGAAGGCAAGGCGGCGGTGGTTCCCAAGACCTGGAGTCATCATCTTATCCGGTTTGATTCCGCTACGGGGATGCTTGAATACCTGGTAAACGGTGTAAGCGAGGCGATTGAATATGCCAGTTTCACCGGGCACGAAGGCGGCGAGGTATACCCTCCCATTGCCGGCGAGGGCGGCAGTTTTACACTGGGCGGAAATTTTATGGGGCTTATGGATGAATTTAAAATCCACAGCGCATGGGTTGGCAGCCCCATACTGCAAAGGTATCCCCTGCAGGGCGGGCGTATTGAAACACGGCCTATCGATCTGGGCCAGGGCAGCAGCGGCGTTCTTGCGGTTGAGGCTTCCGGCGGAAGGACTTCGGCTGCGGGGGCAAGAAGCGGCGGTGAATTCAAAAAGAACGGACGGTTCCGTTTTTCGGATGAATCGGAAATGCAGTTTTTTATCCGCAGCGCCGATAACCCGTACCAGTGGGATGAAAGGGACTGGCGCGTTTTTATTCCGGGAGCGGACCTTGCCGGGAATATCCGGGGGCGTTATGTGCAAGTGGCGGTTGATTTTTACCCTTCCGCGGATGGCGAATCCAGCCCGTATCTTGAAGAGCTGCGGATCATTTATCAGCCCAATGAACCGCCCCTGCCGCCCGGCGCTCTTACCGCGGTTGCTATGGACGGCGCCATTCAGCTTCACTGGAAAAACAGCCCCGATGCCAATACCGCCGGTTATCTGGTGTACTACGGCCTTGCAAGCGGTGAGTATCTTGGCGAAGACGCCATATTGGGAGCATCGCCTATTGATGCGGGAAAGCGAAACAGCATCTTTATCGACGGGCTAAAAAATGGTACGCTGTATTACTTTCGGGTGGCTGCTTATGACCGGCAGTACTCCGCAAATGCTCCGGCTTTCCATGCGGGGGAATTTTCGCGGGAAGCCCGTGCCAGACCGCTGCAGGGGCTTTCATCCTTGTCCTCCTTAAGGATGCCTGAATGATTCCCTGCGCGTAACAGGGAACAGTAATGCAGGAACGTTTGAACAGCAAAATTAATGAATATATTGCCGATATGCCCAGCCTTCCCACATCGGTTGCCAAGGTGCTGGAGATATGCAATGATCCCCATATTAGTCCGGCGGACCTTAATCATGTAATTTCCCTGGACCCGGTTCTGGTTGGCCGGGTACTCAAGCTGATCAATTCGGCTTATTACGGGCCGGGGCAGCAGGTTACCAATATGGTAAGGGCAATTATCATGCTGGGAATCAATACGGTAAAAAACCTTGCCCTTTCCACTGCCATTTTACATAACCTTGCGGTAAACAGGGATATTCAGGGTCTTAACATGGAGGGCTTTTGGCGGCATTCCCTGTGCGTTGGGGTGGCCGCTAAACTTATCGCAAGGCGGCGCGGCGCTGATCCAAAACAGCTTGAAGAGTATTTTACCGCAGGTTTACTCCACGACATTGGCAAGATACCCATTAATGCGGTACTGTCCAGGGATTACATGAGCATTATCAGCGCCGCCGATAATGAGCGTGTTTCAATGTTCCGCATAGAAGACGGCAAATTGGGGATGAACCACTGTACCGCCGGGGCGGCGATAGTAAGGGCCTGGAAACTTTCCGGCCCGGTTGGCGCGGCGATTGTTAATCATCATAGTTATAAAGAATATTCGGGCAGCTATCGGGATATTCTGTACAGCGTTGCCGCAGCAAACCGTTTTGCCGTTACAATGGAGATAGGTTTTGCCGGGGATCGTTACCCTGAAACGGATAATCAGGTTTGGGAGGTTCTGGGCATAGACGAAGGCGTGTTGAACGGTATCGAAAAAAACGTAAACGAAGAAATCGAAAAGGCCAAAGTTTTTTTAAGGATATAGAACGCTTCCACGATTCCCGCCGCCTTGTGGAAGCTGTTTGCGGAAAATGAAGGAGCGTCATGTTATCAGTACGTTTTTGGGGCGTCCGGGGGTCGATACCCTGTCCAGGGCCGGCTACAGTGCAATTTGGGGGAAATACTTCCTGCCTGGAAATAAGGGCCGGCGAGCGGCTTATTATTGTCGATTTGGGAACCGGGATACGGCCCCTGGGTGATTGGCTTAAATTCAACGATTTTAAAACCAAAGGCTCTATTGACGCCGATGTATTTGTTACCCACACCCACTGGGATCACATTATGGGCTTTCCCCTGTTTGCCCCCATTTTTATTCCTGCCTGTACCCTGCGCATACGGGGGCCGGTATCTTACGAAAATGACACGCTGGAATCGATCATCGGCGATCAGCTTTCATACCGTTACTGGCCGGTGCGGGCAAGCGAGCTTTCCGCCCGTATCAAGTACGAGCAATTAAAAGAAACACTAATAGACCTTGGCGGCGGCCTTAAGGTAACTACCAAGTACCTTAACCATTCGATTCTTTGCCTGGGCTACCGTTTTGAATACCGGGGAAAATCGATTGTTACCGCCTATGACCACGAGCCGTTTCGCAACCTTTTTCCCGCCGACCCAGCCGATCCAGACTATAATGAAGAAGCGGCCAGGGAAGGCGAACTTGCCGCCCGTGAAGAAAGCGAAAAGGCGCTGCGTTTTTTTCAGGGGGCCGATATTCTGATTCACGATGCCCAGTACACCGAAGAGGAATACGCCGCCCATCTTGGCTGGGGTCATTCTTCTTTTGACCAGGCTATTACCGGCGCGGCAAAAGCCAAAGTCAAACAACTGGTGTTCTTCCACCACGAACCCAGCCGCAGCGACGCCCAACTTGAAGAGCTTGAACAGGCATACTGCTCCCGTTTACAGGGAACGGCCTTGCAGGTCATGATGGCCCGTGAAGGGCTTACGCTGGAAGCATAGGGCTATGCCTTGGTTCTGCACCGGCGGCGAATTGAAGGTGTTTCATTGGCGCTTTATGTCGCTGGCAAGGGATCTCTCTTTTTCGAACCGGCTGATAGCCAGATCGATAAGGCGGCTGATAAGTTCCGTGTAGCCAATGCCGCTGGCTTCCCACAGTTTGGGGTACATGCTGATTTTGGTAAAACCCGGCATCGTGTTGATTTCGTTCACCAGAATATCGCCGTTATCCCGCAGAAAAAAATCCACGCGGGAAAGGCCCTCGCAGCAAAGGGCATGAAATGTTCGTATGGCAAGTTCCTGCACCCGCTTTTG
>JAITHQ010000040.1 GCA_031279925.1 Treponema sp.
ACATCGCTACCTTTCAATATATTACTTCCAGCCTCCCTTCAGGGGCAATGCTGCCGAGCCGCCCGGCGGCGGCTTCTGCCGCCCACATCCGTTAAAATTATTCTACTATGGAACAATGCGAATTTTTGGGGGTATTGTCAACTGGTTTCCGGGCAAAATTGTGCAAAAAATTGCGCCGGTTCCAAAACCGCTTGCAAGTTCGGCGCCGCCCTGGGGATATTGAAAGGGGATATTGAAAAAGGAAAGATATTGTGACATTCTTTAGAAAACCAAACAAAAAGGGATTAAAATGTCTTCGCAATTTTACAAGGAAAAAACAAGAAAAACCATTGCTTCGATTCTTGACAAGATCAAAAACGAAACAGACCCGCAGTTGCTGAATCAGTACCGCATCCTTTTTAAAAAAGAAGTTTCTTTCTTTAAGCGGTCATGGACTGCTGCCTATCTTTTGATGCTTTTTGAACAGGGCGCTTTGGGCAGGGCAGCTGGACCCAAAAACCGAAAATCCGGGGAGTTCCGGTCCAAGGTTTCCAGGGGGAAAACGGCGGAAGCGAAAAGCAGCGCTTGCGCCGAAGGCCAGGGTGAACAACAGCGGTATTCTCTGGACGAAGAAAAAGCAAAGCGGCTTTTTATCAGTGTAGGCAGGAACCGCCGTGTTTTCCCCCGTGAAATACTGGGGCTTATCAACAGCAAAACCTCGATACCGCGTGATGATATTGGCACTATCCGCATACTTGATAATTATTCTTTTGTGCAGGTTAGGGATACCGTAGCGGACCGGATAATCGAAGCGCTGAATGGCCTTAATTTTCGCGGAAGAACGCTTGCCGTTAATTATGCCAAATCCAGAAAAGATGGAGAAATTGAAGATGGCATGGACAGCCAGGGTTTCTTTGCAGATCACTGGGATGGCCAGGAGAGCGATACAGGTGAAAGCAGCCCCGGTATTGACCGGTCAATGGACGCGGAACAATCAGAGCAGAAGCAGGATCATTCTAACAAAGAAGATATTGATCCCTATTCCGGCCAGCAGTAAGACCCATGCAATTGCCTCAAGGGCATAGGCCATAACCATATAGCGCCGCGCCAGAACTTCGGGCTTTTCTGGAAGAATGCCAAAAGTCGCAAAGGGATCCTCCGGCTCGGAGGGCAGGCTGTCCTGGGGGCGCAGCGCGCCAAAAACATACCATCCTGTATCCGTTTTCTTTGCATATTCGGGCAGCAAAAGCGGTATTTTCCCTTCCAGCACCGTAGCGGGCAGTGAACTGCACTGTTTATAGCCGTATAATTCCCCATTGGGAAGACGGCAGGTTTCCTGCCCCGGAACGAGGTAGCGCAAAGGAAGCCGCGCCAGGTCGCGGTAAGCCCGCAGAATCCTGGCGCGCCAGGAAAAGCGGCGGTATACAACCGTGAACAGCAGCCCCGGCGGAATCAAAGGAAAAAGCGGGGTAAACAGGGCCAAAAGCGAAGCGATTACCGTTAGGTGAAAAGCCGGGCGGGAAAGAAACGAAGCGGCGATACATATCTGGCAGATAGCGCCTATAACCAGCGAGTATGGGGTGGCTGCATTCCAGTATTCATTGCGGTGGCGTCCTGCGCGAATTACCCGTGTTGTAAGCGACCGGTCCAGGCCGTCAAAAAAAATAACCATAAGGGGAGTTTCCCTGGCGGAAACAAAACCCCATCGCCCGTCCTGAAACGCCAGTGAGCCGCCAACAAAAACTCTGGCCCCTTCTGTAAATGAGGAAACCCGATCCCAGCGGATGCGCTCCGGCGCTTCTTCTCCAGGATCAAAGGCTTCCGGTATACCTTCCCCTTCCTGCATTGGCAGGATGTAGGTTTGAGCGTCTTTTAGGGAAACCGGTACAGTAAGATTTTCGCCGCGTATCCACAGGGTTTGGCCGTCTGTTACCGATTCAAAGCCGCCGATAAACCGGAACGTACAGGGAGCCGCCTGGCTTTCGGGCGCAATACCGTTTGGAAAGCCGTCGTTCCCCCCTATCTGCCGGTATAGGCTGTAATCCAAAACCGGCCTTAAGCGGAGTTCATCAAAACGTCTTCTAAACTGCCGCCAGTTATACCGCTTAATCAAAGCTCCGGTTACGGGAACAAGCCCATACCAAACAACCACCAATGAAACGATTACTAGAAAATCAATTATTCTCAGGGTATTATTCTCCTATGGAACAAAAAACAATCAGCCGTATCATTGTTGGGGATATTTCCACCAACTGCTGGATGTATCCCCTTTCCGAAAACAGCGCGGACGGGCAAAAAATTCCGCCGGGTTTTCGGGGCTGCGCGCTCATTGATCCCGGCGATGAGTCCAACAGTATCATTACCCGCCTTAATCAACTTAAACTTGTTCCCCTGTATATTTTACTCACGCATGGGCATCTTGACCATATCGCCGCAATACCGGCCCTTGCTGCGGAATATGGCAGGTCAAACGGCTGTCTTGTCGCCATTCACCAGGCCGATGCTGAATGTCTGGGGCCGGATTCATACCCGGTCCATTACCGCAGTATTACCGCCGCCGGGGGAACCGCCGCATATATAGACGCCCATTGGAAAAAAATGCCGCCGCCGGATAAAACACTTAAGGAAGGGGATGGTATTGGCCCCTTTACCGTGCTGCATTTGCCTGGGCATACAGCGGGCAGCATTGGCCTTTGGGACAGGGAAGCAAAAGTGCTTTTTAGCGGGGACACCCTTTTTTACAGCGATTATGGCCGCACCGATCTTCCCGGCGGGAATGAGGCGCAGCTTTTTGCAAGCCTTAAGCGCCTGTTTGCCATGGACCCGGATACCGGCGTTTTCCCCGGTCACGGCCCGTCTACCTCAATAGGCGAAGAAGCGGCGAGGGGAATGCTGCCTGTATAAGAGCCTGTTCAAAATCTGGAATTTTGGCGTTGCAAACGCCAAAATTCTACCTTGCAGGCTCCAAAAGAGCCCAAGAATCGGGATTTTTGCGGTCTATTGACCGTAAAAATCCACAATTTGAACAGGCTCTAAGCTGCCGGGTTTCCTTGGGGTCAGCCATTTTGAACGCAGAGCGGATAAGCTGAACCGCCCCAAGGCTCCCCCTGCACAGGCAGCCGGGGATAATTCGGTGGCAGGGGGATATTTTCCCCGCCAGAAAACCCTGCGGGCTTTGGGTAAGGTATTTGATTCACAACCATACACAGTGAGTGTTTTACTATAGTTTGCAGGAACTGCCGTTTATAACTGCGCTATCTCCGTTTCGGAAAGGCCGGTAGCCTGCGCGATTTGTCCAACAGACACCCCCAGCGCTTTCAGATTGCGGGCTATTGTCTTCTGTCCTTCGGCCAACCCTTCCTTTATCCCTTCCCGCCGGGCATGGTTTACCCCGCTCGTCCAGTCCGATAACGCCATCTGCCGCATCTCATACGCACGCCGCGCTTCCTTGTCGCTCATTACATTCGCTGCCCGCGCTTCCGCCATCGCTATCGCTTTGTCCATCTGTATTATCTCCTCTACAACCTCCGCTGAACTCTCATACCCACGCCGCGCTTCTTTATCGCTCGTTACATACGCTGCCCGCGCTTCCGCCGTCTCTATCGCCTTGTCCATCTGTATTACCTCCTCTACCAATTCTACCGGACTCCCCTGGTCAAACCATGTTAGAGCCTGTTCAAAATCTGGAATTTTGGCGTTGCAAACGCCAAAATTCTACCTTGCAGGCTCCAAAAGAGCCCGAAAATCGGGATTTTTGTGGTCTATTGACCGTAAAAATCCACAATT
>JAITHQ010000087.1 GCA_031279925.1 Treponema sp.
CCGGTTTTTGCGGCTTGCCGCAAAAATGAGCCCTGATTATTACCGGGTGACGCAAAGATGTTAGGCACCAAATTTGCTTGCGATCTGGAGGTTCGATGCAGTTTGGCGGTTTATTAATCAGCGCTTCCTTAAGTTATGATGTTGAACTTGCCTCCCTTCGCTAGGGGCTTTGAAACCGGCTCGTAATAGCAAACCCTTTCGGCACAAAAAATTCAGTTTTTTAAGAAAAAATGGCCGCGCTTTGGTTTTTCGGGCCGGCATGCCCTTCACTTTAGATTTTCCTGTCTATATACTGGATAGGTTATGGCAAATAAAAAGCAAGGGAACGCCGGGCCGCCGCAAAGGATGGCGGATAATCCCCTGATTGTGCAGAGCGACCGGACTCTTTTACTCGATGTACACGCCGCAGGAGCCGAAGAGGCCAGATCCGCAATCATACCATTTGCGGAACTTGAGAAATCGCCTGAACATATTCATACCTATCGTATAACGCCTCTCTCGCTCTGGAACGCCGCAAGCGCGGGTTTTCGGCCTGCGGATATTGCCGAGCGCCTTGAAAAATACAGCCGCTACCAAATTCCTCCGGGAATTACCGGCGGTTTTGCCGATACCATGTCCCGCTATGGGAAGATCAGGATGGTTTCTACGCAAAGCGATGATGAGTTGTATCTGGTGATCGAAGACGCGGCGGTGCGGGCGGAAATCGAGGCGGTTAAAACGCTTGAAAAATATCTAAAAAAAATCGCCGGGGGATTTTCCTTGCGCCTGCTTGACCGGGGAACGGTAAAACGTACACTGATTCAACAGGGCTGGCCGGTACAGGACGAAGCGCCGCTGGCGCAGGGTGAGGCGCTGGATATTAGATTACGGGAGGAAAGCCGATCGGGGCGGCCTTTTGTTCCACGGGATTACCAGATCGAGGCGGCCCGGTCGGTACTGGGCGATGGTAAGCCTGGTACGGGTTACGGCGTGGTGGCCTTGCCGTGTGGATCGGGAAAAACCATTGTCGGTATGGTGATCATGTCGCTGCTTAAAACCAACACGCTGATTTTAACAACTAACGTTGCGGCGGTACACCAGTGGATCGATGAACTGCTGGACAAGACCGAATTGGAGAGGGAGCAGATAGCCGAGTATTCGGGCGATTCAAAATCAGTCGCGCCGGTTACCATTGCCACCTATCAGGTCATTACCTGGCGGCCTGACAGCGAATCGGATTTTCCCCATTTTCGCCTTTTCCGGGAGCGGGCATGGGGCCTTATCATTTACGATGAAGTGCATCTGCTTCCCGCGCCGGTATTTCGCGTAACAGCTGAATTGCAGGCATTGCGGCGGCTGGGGCTTACGGCGACTTTAATCCGCGAAGACGGCGCGGAGGATGCGGTCTTTAGCCTGGTAGGGCCAAAACGCTACGATGTGCCCTGGAAAGACCTTGAAAGCAAAGGCTGGATAGCCGAAGCCGTCTGCACGGAGATACGGCTGGACCTGCCGGAAAATCTCAAGATACCCTATGCGGTTGCGCCGCCAAGGGAAAAGTACCGTATTGCCAGCGAGAATCCGCTTAAAGAGGATGTTGTCGCTCAGCTTATCGAGAATCATGGCGATGATCAGATTCTGGTTATCGGACAGTACATTTCCCAGCTGAATTCACTGGCACGGCTTTTAAAGGCGCCGATCATCACCGGAAAAACGCCTAACGCCGAGCGGGAACAGATATACGGCAGCTTTAAGCGTGGCGAGGTACGGGTTATCGTGGTTTCCCGCGTTGCCAATTTTGCCATTGATCTGCCCGACGCTTCAATGGCGGTCCAGGTTTCAGGCTCCTTTGGTTCCCGGCAGGAAGAAGCGCAGCGGCTGGGGCGGATTATCCGGCCCAAGGGACACAATGCAAAAAGCCGCAACGCCTGGTTTTTTACGCTGGTTTCACGCTACACAGTGGAAGAAGACTTTGCCGCGAACCGGCAAAAATTTCTTGCCGAACAGGGATACAAATACTCGATTCAGCACTGGAGCAGCACAAAATGAGAAACGCCGCTTTCCGTTCCGTCGAATTCTGGAAGTCCGCCATAATGACTCTGCCGGATACTTCCTTTTTTGAACTTTTGCGGAGCGTCTTTGGCAAAATTAAAACGCCTTTCAATAAACAGATACTGGTGGATGATCTTGAATCGTTCCTGCTGCGGAAGGATATTCAAAAAACAATTGCCTGTTATATTGATTATAATGACGCCCGCCTGATCGCCGCTCTTGCCGCGCTTGGAGAACCGGCTCCCGGCGAGATGGAAAGTTTCTTTGCCGGAGAATTGAGTTACGCTGAACTGCACGCTTGTCTTGTGAATCTGGAAGAACGGTTTATCTGCTACCGTTTTCGGGAAAGCGGATTAAGCCGCTTGGCCCTGAATCCCGTTCTGGAGCCTGTTCTTGCGCCGCTTATCGCCGACCGCTCGCTGCTTTTTCCATCAATTTCAGCTAACGATGCCAATACCGCGGCTGACCGCCTGCCCCCGCCGGTTCTGGACGACCGCCTGCTCGCCGGCCTAATTTCCTTTGTTCCCGAAGATGAATCGTTTTTTAAGGCCGAAGGCGAAATCCGTAAACGGCTCCTTATGCTGGCCGGCGCGGTATTTCCCGGTCTTGCGCTGCAACCGGTCATCGGCGGCCTGCGCGTCCTGGGGCTCTTTAAAACCGAAGGCGAGCGGCTGATTCCTGATTTCCGGCGTTACGCCGATTTTGGGAAACTCAGCAGCCGAGAACGCATTGAGTACTGCGCGGCGGGTATCTGCTGCTTCAATACCGCCGAAACGCCCAGGGATATTTCACCCTGGCTGTTCCGCAAAGAGCTTACCGCCCTTGCCGCTTGTGTGCACCGTTTTTTGGATTCGCTTGAAACGGAGCGGCTGTATCCAGGAAAGACATTAAAAGCGATGGCCTTTATGATTGAACGCGGCGGCGCGGGACTTGCTGCCGAAATTGAGCAAAAAAAAATTAACGTCAAAGCGCTTATTGACGCGCTGGAGATCGTTGGTCTTTTGGCGCGTGTTTCGGCGGAATATTACCGGCTTGGTTCTTTAGCCCGGGAGCCGTCGGACGCCGCCGGCAAGGCGCCGGTAATCGCTATGGATACGCCGTTTTCGTGCCTGGTATACCCGGAAATCGCCTATGCCGACGTATTAAGCCTTGCTTCCCTGTTTGAGATTCGGGAAGCCGGCGCAACAGTTCGTTTTGAAATAACGCGAAATTCCGCCCTGCGCGCCTTTAATCGGGGTTTCTCTTCAGGTATGATGATAGACTTGTTGCGGCGGCTTTCGGGGAACAGAATAGACGAAACCCTGATCTGGACAATCAAGGATTGGGAAAAGCGTTATGGGGAAGTTTCCCTGATTCGGGGGCTGCTGTTGAAACTTGCGCCGGAACGCCGCTACCTTGCGGAAACCGGGCCGCTGGCCGCGCTTATCAGGGAAACCCTTGCGCCGGGAATATATCTGCTCAACGAAACCGAAGAAACCCAGGCGGCAGCGGCATTGCGGAAAGCGGGGGTGGATATTGTGGCCCTTTATAATGAACCGGCAATAAGCGCAGCCATTTGCTCCGGGCAAACCCATAACAGTTTTGCCCGGCTTGTTTCCACGTCATCCCAAAACCATAAAAAAAATCCCGGCGCCGGCATGCAGCCATTACCTCCGTGCACGGCGTATGAAAATTCTTTACAACTGTCTACCTTAATTGGAGGCTTTCATTCTATACTGGAACAAATGAGGCTTAGCAAAGAGGAGCGTGACGAACTGGCCGCACGCATAGACCGGCGGCTGGTGCTCAACGAATCCCAACTGCGTGACGCCTTTATCCGTTACGAGAAATTGGAAGCCCGCGGCCTTGACTATGTGGGCAAGGCAATGATCGCGAGGCAGGCCATTGCCCTGCAATCGCCGGTGGAGTTGGTAAGGCCGGGCAAGAGCGGTGAACGGATTTTCGGGATTCCCAAAGCGTTGGAAAAAGAGGGCGGTGAGAGTATTCTGGTTATAAGCCCCCTTGGCCCCTTTGCGGAATCCGGCGGCGAAAACGGCGATTCAATGCGAATCCCGCTGGGAAAGATCAGCCTCTTGCGGCGGATCAAAAAATCAATTTTCGAAAACGCTTCTGTGTAATAAAAGGAGAAGATATGCCTTTACTGTCATTTTCAAGTTTCCCCGCAGCGGGAACTGCGCCTGTCGAAACAGGGCAGGCAAAACTTGCGGTTTTAATCGATGCGGACAACACCCAGCCCGCCATAATCGAAGGTCTGCTTGACGAAGTTGCCAAATACGGTATAGCCAGCGTTAAGCGAATTTACGGTGACTGGACAAGCACCAACCTCCGTTCATGGAAAGACCGCCTGCTGGAATACGCCATCCAGCCCATTCAACAGTTTTCCTACACATCGGGCAAAAACGCCACCGACTCGGCAATGATCATCGACGCGATGGATTTGCTCTACACTGAAAAACTCGACGGCTTTTGCATTGTCTCAAGCGATTCCGACTTTACCCGTCTTGCCGCCCGCCTGCGGGAAAGCGGGCGCACCGTCTACGGCTTTGGCGAAAAGAAAACCCCTCGCGCCTTTGTCTCGGTCTGCGATAAATTTATTTACACGGAAATATTAAAGGATAACCAGGAAGAAGTTGACGACGAGGACGCAAAACCCGCCTCCAAACCCAAAAAAGATTTCAAGGTTGACCGTAAACTCCTTAAGCTGCTGCGCGAAACAGTAGACGACCTGGCCGAAGAATCAGGCTGGGCATATCTTGGCGGAGTAGGCCAGAAAATAAACAACCGCTCGGCGGATTTCGATCCCCGCAACTATGGCTTCAAAAAGTTAGGCGACATGTTCCGGGCCATCCCCCAGTTTGAAACTGAGGAACGCCCCCAGGCCAACGGCACAGGGCGGCAGGTATTTATCCGCTGGAAGAAGAAAAGATAGGCCGGGGAGGGGCTTTTCTAAACTGCCGGACGCCCGGCCCTTAGCGGTATACGAAAATAGAATTCGAGGCAAAAAAGGCTGCGGGTACTGATAGGTTCCTGCAAGCCGCCGCCGCACAATTAACAACCCCGCCCTAAGGGGCGGGGGCATGGGCCATTCGCATAACAATCAATTTATGCAGAACTCGTGAAGGTTAACCTGAAGATCACGAATTATCCCCTCTCTTTTGCGATCCCCCCATAGTCTACGCTGCATTTCATTACGCTTAACAACTGCTGGTTTTATATACAAAACGGCTCAAAACTTGGAGACTTTACATTCTTGAACAGCTAAGTTATCATATTTATATGAGTGGACCATTGCTTTTACTGGATATAGCGGCAGAAGAGGCGCTATATGAAAAAAAGGAATATTTCACCCAGCAGCTTATTACCTATATAGGGAATAAACGGGCTTTGCTCCCGTTTATAGGAGACGGAATTAGAACGGTTCAAAAAAAACTAGGCAAGGGTAAATTAAAAATGTTTGATGTTTTTAGCGGATCGGGAATCGTTGCCAGATATTTTAAACAATTTTCTGAA
>JAITHQ010000116.1 GCA_031279925.1 Treponema sp.
TTTTTTTGTTCCCTTTGTTATCTATACTGAGGCTGTTGCAAAACTTCAGTTTTGCAACAGCAACCTCTTAAAAATGCACGTTTCGTAAGGCTTTAGCCTGAGAAACTGCAAGAGCCTGTGCAAAAGCAACCGGCTTTTGCAACAGGCTCTATAGGGAGAATATTTTGACAGGTAAGATCAGATCAACCACGGTTATCGCGGTGCGGAAGGACGGTAAAGTAGCCATGGCCGGGGACGGGCAGGTAACTATGGGCGAGACGGTGATGAAGCACAATGCCCGAAAAGTGCGCCGCCTGATGGACGGCAAGGTACTGTGCGGATTCGCCGGGGCTACCGCCGACGCCTTTACCCTTTTTGACCGTTTCGAGGCGAAACTTAAGGAATATTCCGGCGACTTGCAGCGGGCGGCGGTGGAACTTGCCAAGGATTGGCGTGTGGATCGCGCTTTGCGCCGGCTTGAGGCCCTGCTCCTTGTGGCGGATCTTTCAAAGACCCTGCTTATTTCCGGCACCGGCGATGTGATTGAACCGGCACAGAACGCCCTTGCCATCGGTTCAGGCGGCAATTATGCGTATGCCGCGGCGCTTGCCTACCTCGAAGGCAGTCAATTTTCCGCCCCGGAGATTGCGGAAAAAAGTTTGAAAATAGCGGGTGATATCTGTATCTATACCAATGGGCACATAACCCTGGAGGAATTGGGCTGATGAGCGAGAAAAAACGAAACGATGAGGAATTGAACCGGCTTACCCCGAGGGAGATTGTGGCGGAATTGGACAAGTACATCGTAGGCCAAAAAAAGGCCAAACGGGCTGTAGCCGTGGCCCTGCGGAACCGCATCCGCAGACTCAAACTGGACCCGGAACTGCAGGAGGACATCGCCCCTAAAAATATACTGATGATTGGCCCTACCGGCGTTGGAAAAACCGAAATCGCCCGCCGCCTTGCCAAACTTGCCGGTTCTCCCTTTATTAAAGTCGAGGCTACCAAATACACCGAGGTTGGCTATGTGGGCCGCGATGTGGAATCCATGGTGCGCGATCTTATGGCCGCCGGTTTCCAGATGGTCAAACAGGAGATGCAGGAATCGGTCATCGCCGAGGCGGAGAAACGCGCCGAGGAGGCCCTGCTGGACCTGCTCCTTCCCGGAACGGGAAAGAAACCCAGGGGGCAAAAACCCAAGGCAGGGACTGTGGTCAGGCCGATGGGTTCTTTTTCCATTAACCCTCAAAACGGCAACGGGTTTATCGGGACCGCCATTCAGGTGGGGATTCCCGCCTTTTTGAACCGTTCCGGCGAAAACGGCGCCGCGCATGGCGCCGCGCCGCCGGATGATTCTGACGCCCGGCCCGCCGTTCCCGGCGCGGACGGAGAAACGGCTATTCCCGATGCAAACAAGGTTAAATTCAACGATACCAGGGAAAAATTCCGGGCCATGTTACGCGAGGGTAAACTGGAGAATCGCGCTGTGGAACTGATGGTGAATCAGAATCCCCAGTTTCCCAATTTTGAAATGATGGGCGCCAACATGGAGGACCTTGAATCGAGCCTTTCGGGGATTGCCGGTTTTTTTGGCGGCGGCAAGAAGAAAAAAGTGGTAACCGTCGCCCGCGCCAGGGAAATTCTAAAAGCCGAAGAAGCGGAAAAACTGATTGACCGGGACCGGGTAAGCGATGATGCCCGGCAGCGGGTAGAAGAAACCGGCATTATATTTATCGATGAAATTGACAAGATAGCCGTCAAGGGCGACCGGGGCGGCGGCCCGGACGTTTCCCGCGAGGGGGTTCAGCGGGATATACTCCCCATTGTGGAAGGGGCTACCGTTACCACCAAGTGGGGGCCGGTGAACACCGACCACATTCTTTTTATCGCCGCCGGGGCCTTTAATGTCAGCAAGCCCAGCGACCTTATCCCGGAACTCCAGGGCCGTTTCCCCCTGCGGGTGGAACTGGATTCCCTGTGTAAAGACGATTTTCTGCGGATTCTTACTGAGCCAAAAAACGCCCTTACCCGGCAGTACACCGAACTTTTGGCAACCGAGAACATCGAAATTGTTTTTGACGGCGGGGCTATTGAGCGTCTTGCCGTTCTTGCCGCCGATGTCAACTCCCGGCTGGAAAACATCGGCGCGCGGCGGCTGCATACGATTATGGAAACCCTTTTGGAGGAACTTTCATTTGAAGCGCCGGATATAGCCCCGGCAAAGATACCCATTACGGTGGATTATGTGAACCAGAAACTGGCCGATATTGTTACCGACCAGGATTTAGGCAGGTATATTTTATAGGAAATAGAGCCGGTTTCAAACCACAATTTGAGCAGGCTCTTATATCCCCCTAAACATACTATGGAAACTGCCGATGATAAAAAGAGAGGAAGCAGGTTATGAATAGTTTTGCAAAAACAGTGGATTTACTGCACCGGTCAATGGACGCCAGTGTGGTGCGCCGTTCGGTCATCGCCAACAATATGGCAAACGCCAATGTTCCCAATTTTAAGCGTTCCGTTGTGAACTTTGAAAGCGAACTTAAGCGGGCCTTGGACACGGAAAAGCAGAAACCTGCCCTGGAGCTTAGCCTGACCAATCCCAAACACATTCCCAATTACCAGGAACGTGATTACCGGGACGTACAGATACGGCGGGTGCTGGACTATACCAGCGCTTACAATAATAACGGAAATAACGTTGATCCCGAGCAGGAATTCATGCTGGCAACCGAAAATCAGATGACCTACAGCCTTTTGGCCCAGGCCGCCACCTTTGAGTTCAGCCAGATTAATCAGGTTTTAAGAGGTTAAAATGGGAATTTTCAGTTCAATTAACATAGCCGCTACGGGCCTGTCCGCCGAGCGGGTCCGGCTGGATGTAATTGCCGACAACATGGCGAATGTGAACACCACGCGGACTGCCGAGGGCGGTCCCTTCAGGCGGAGCCGGGTGATTATGCGGCCCCGGGTGGAAAGCCCCTACTGGCGCTCACCGTTCCTTCCCGAATCGATGGATAACGGCATTGGTAACGGGGTACGGGTAGCGGAGATACAAAAAGATTTTTCAAAGGAAAATCCCCTGCGATGGGACCCAACTCATCCCGACGCCATTAAGTCCGGCCCCCGCGAGGGCTATGTGGAACTGCCCAACGTGGATGTGGTAACCGAGATGGTGGATATGATTTCCGCCTCACGGTCCTACGAGGCGAATGCTTCGATAATCGAAGGCTCAAAGGCTATGTTCCAGCGGGCGCTGGACATCGGCGGGCGATAAACCCTTTAAACCATTGAGGAATGAATGATGGATCTTTTTAAGAATGATGCGCATATCAGCGCCGGCGCGGCAAAGGATTACCGGACAACGATGGTCCGCACCCATCCTAAACACATGGGCCCCCTGGACAGCCCTTATGCCGGCAGCGGGAACAATATTCTTTCGCTGGAAAAAAAAATCGGCGCCGAAGGAATTACCAGGGCCGGGACTTTTGAACAGGCCATGCTGCAGGCGCTGGATAAAGTCTCAGGAGCGCAGCAGTTTGCATCGGGCCTCCAGCAGGAGGCGATCATCAATCCCGATTCGGTTGATGTGCATGATATAACCATTGCCCAGGCTGAAGCCAGTATGTCGCTTAATATCACCAGGAATATTCTGAGCCGTCTTGTACAGGGCTGGAGGGACTTGATAAACACCAGGTAAGTGGTCTAAAGTGGGGGGGGACTATGAATGATTTTTTTAAAAAGTTTTTTGGCCGTATTGCCAATCTCTGGGGCAGATGGACTCTGTTGCAGCGGGTAATCCTTATCGGGATTGCCGTTGTGGTTATAGGGGGAATTATTGCCCTGTTCAGCGTATCTTCCTCACCTACTCTGGCGACGGTTATTGACGCTCCAATCCGGGACGAGGCTGCGCTGGATCGCATCGTGCTGAGGATTAACCAGGAAGGGGAACGGGCAACGGTTACCGCCAACGGCCTGGTTCAGGTAGCCAACGAAAGCATTGCGCGGCGCATGAGGGCAATCCTTATCCGCGAGGACCTGATTCCCTCTGGGATTGACCCTTGGGCGATTTTTGACCGGGAACGCTGGTCGATCACCGACATGGAACGGAATGTTAATTTCCGCAGGGCGCAGACGGCGATGATCACCGATCATATCAAAGCCGTTGACGATGTGGATGACGCCAATGTCACCATCGTGTGGCCCGACCGGGAACTCTTCCGCTCGGATCAGAATCCGGTAAGCGCCAGCGTAATTATCACCCCCAGGCCGGGGAGCGACATTACCCAAAACCGGAAAAAAATTGAAGGGATTCAGAAGATACTGAAATTTGCCGTTGAGGGCCTGAAAGACGAAAATATCGTTATTACCGATCAGAGCGGCATCCCGCTCAACGATTTTACCGGCATGGCCGCCATGGATCGCCTGAATCTTATTGAGCGGGAAAATAAACTTATTCAGCAATTGGAAGCAAAATACCGGGCGCAGGTCTTGCAGGCTTTACAGTCCACCTTCTCCTCAGACCGGGTACGTGAACTTAATATCAAAATAGATATGGATATGTCCAAGAAGGCCGTTAACACCGAAGAATTTTTCCCTATCGAGATGGTTCCCCGTGATCCTGCCCTTTCTTATGATAACTCGGTCCGGGTTCCGTCCATCACCCGCTCAACTTCCACCGCTACTACCAAGTGGGAAGGCACGGGTTACAATCCCGAAGGCCCCGCCGGAGTTGAAGGCCAGACCCCCCCGGCCTTTAAGGATATGTCAAACCTTTTCGGCAGCATGACCCAGGAAACCGACACCCACAACGAAGAAATAAACCGTAAAGTTACCCAGGAAGAACGAAGCCCCCAGATCAACCGGGTAACGGTTTCGGTTAATATCGATGGCAAGTGGAAATGGAAATACGACGAAGAGGGGCATCCGGTGATACAGCAGGACGGTTCCATTGAACGGGAATATACCGCCGTTCCACAGGAACAGCTCCGGGCGGCTCAGTTGCTTGTACAGAACGCCATCGGCTACAATTCGGCGCGGGGGGATTCGGTAACCGTGCAGAATATTCCGTTTGACCGGAGCAGGGAATTCGGCGAGGAAGACGCGGCCTATTTCCGCAAGAAGCAGATGCAGACTACCATAATAGTTTTTATTTCCGGTTTGACATTACTGCTGGTTGGGTTCATAATTTTCAGGATGGTCGCCCGGGAAATGGAACGCCGCAGGCGGCTTGCCGAAGAAGAACGCGCCCGGCGTGAACAGGCCCTGCGGGAAAGCGCTATGGCCGAGGCGGAGCAGGAAGGCGTGGACGTGTCCATTTCCGTGGAAGAACGAGGCCGTATGGAGCTTATGGAGTCGGTGGTAAACATGGCCAAGGAACATCCAGAAGACTGCGCCCAGCTTATCAGAACCTGGTTATTGGAGGAGTAAGATATGGCAAAGACAAGCGCTTCCACGGGCGGGGCCGCTCCCGGCGGTTCCAAAAAGAAGGGTGGAAAAGAATACACCGGACGCCAGAAGGCCGCCATTTTCCTCGTTACCATTGGCTCGGAACTGTCTTCGGAGATATTCAAGTATCTGCGGGAAGATGAAATAGAAACCCTTACCTTTGAAATTGCCCGTCTTGAAACCATAGACGCGGAACAGAAAGACGTCATTCTTCAGGAATTCCAGGAACTGATGATGGCGAACCAGTTTATTTCCACCGGCGGCATCGACTACGCGCGGGAGTTGTTGGAAAAATCCCTGGGCAGCCAGAAGGCCATCGATATTATCAACCGGCTTACCTCAAGCCTTCAGGTGCGGCCTTTCGATTTTATCCGGCGTACCGATCCGGCGCACCTCCTCAACTTTATTCAGCAGGAGCATCCCCAGACTATCGCCCTTATCCTGGCATACCTTGAGCCAAACAAAGCGTCTATCATTTTGCAGAACCTGCCCCACGAGGTGCAGAGTGATGTGGCCCGGCGTATAGCCACTATGGACCGGACCAGTCCCGAAGTGCTGCGGGAAGTTGAGCGGGTGCTTGAAAAGAAACTTTCAACGCTGTCCAGCGAAGACTATACTACCGCCGGCGGCGTTGAGAGCATCGTTGAGATACTCAATCTGGTTGACCGCGCTTCCGAAAAGCAGATTATCGAAGCGCTGGAAGATGAAGACCCGGAACTTGCCGAAGAGATCAAAAAACGTATGTTCGTGTTCGAGGACATTGTTATGCTGGACGACCGCGCCATTCAAAAGGTTATGCGGGAAGTGGATTCCCAGGAACTTGCCAAGGCGCTCAAATCGGTGGATACCGAAGTACAGGACAAGATATTCAGAAATATGTCCAAACGCGCCGCGACTATGCTTAAAGAAGACATGGAATACATGGGACCGGTACGGCTTAAAGACGTTGAGGAAGCGCAGCAGAAGATCGTTTCGATTATCAGGCATCTGGAAGACACCGGCGAAATCGTAGTTGCCCGCTCCGGCGAGGACGAGATGGTTGTATAAGGAGGAAAGGGAATAGGGAGCGGGGAAGAGGGAACAGGGAACAGGGACTGAACGTCAGCGAGTTTTACGTGTATACGTATTGCTTATAGACAATGCTCCCTGCTCCCTGCTCCTTGCTCCCTGCTCCCTGCTCCCCACAATCATGGCGAAGGCAGTATTCAGACCCGGTGAACTTACCGAACTTAACGAGAAAGTTGTCATCGAGACCCCTACATCTTTTCCCGATCTTGCCCATCTTGCCCCTGAGGAAGAGGAAATTGAAACAGAGGAGCCGGTAGAGGAATATTTGGGCCCTACTGCGGAAGACCTGCGGCGTGAAGCGGAAGCCTTCAAGTTTCAGTGGGATACTGAACGCGAAGCGATGATTCAAAACGCAAAGGACGAGGCAGAGCGTATAGTAAAAGAGGCTGAGGAAGCCGCAAGCGGTACATTGCAGCAAAAACACGAAGAAGCGGAAAAGCTAAAAACAGAGGCGCAGGAAGAAGCGGAAAAAATCATTACCGGGGCAAAACTGCAAATCCAGGAGCTTGAGGCTGAAAGCCACAAGACCTTTGAGGCCGGGCGGAAGGAAGCGGAAGAGCAGGGTAGGGAAGCGGGGCGGGAGGCCGGCTTTGCCTCCGGTAAGGCCGAGGTTGAACGGCTTATCCAGCGTACCCAAATCGTGCTTGAACGGGCACAGGACAAGCGGGCGGAAATTCTTGCCGAGACCGAGCAGGAAATTATCGATCTGGTGCTGCTTATCTCCCGTAAAGTTGTCAAAGTTATTTCCGAAAATCAGCGCAACGTGATTGTTTCCAATGTGATTCAGGCCCTGCGGAAGGTGCGGGATCGGGGGAACATTATTATCCGTGTAAATATTGCCGATGTAAAACTTGCCACCGAACACACCAAAGACTTTATCCAGATGCTTGAGGGCGTAAAGTCCATTCAGGTGGTGGAGGATTCTTCGGTGGATTCAGGCGGCTGCATTATCGAAACCGATTTTGGCGAAATTGACGCCCGCATCGCAAGCCAGCTTGCCGAGCTTGAAGCAAAGATACTGGAAATTTCTCCAATAAAGTCAAAGATACGGCAGTCCCCGGCAGGGACGGCAAACGGCGTTCCATCCAACGGGGCTGCCCGTGCGGCGCTGGCTGCCCGCGCGGCTGCGGCGACCAAAGCCGTAAGCGCCGCCGCTGAAACAGCCGCAGCGCCGGCGGCGGCTGTGAGTGAAGCGCAAAATGAATAATCGGCGTTACCCTGGGGGAGGGAAGGCATGGAAAACGCAATATTTGAAAAATATCTTGAAACCGCTGAACGTACCGATACAATAAAATGCACCGGCAGGGTATCGAAAGTCCATGGACTCCTTATCGAAAGCAGGGGGCCGCAGGCGGTTATCGGCGAGATATGCCGCATCGAGGCGCCCAGAGGCCGCGGCCTTATCCAAGCCGAGGTGGTGGGTCTGCGGGACGAAATCGTTCAGCTTATGGCTTTTGAGGAAACCGGCGGCCTTGAGGTGGGGAGCCGCGTTATTGCTTCTGGTTCACGGCTGGAAGTGCCGGTATCGGTAAAGCTCCTTGGCCGGGTGCTTGATGCCCTGGGGAATCCTGTTGACGGCAAAGGTGACATAGAATCCGTATTTTTGTACCCGGCTCTGGCAAATCCCCCCGACCCCCTCAAGCGGCGGCGCGTTACCGAAAGGATCGTTACCGGAGTGCGGGCCATAGACGGACTCCTTGCCGTGGGCAGGGGGCAGCGCCTGGGTATCTTTGCCGGTTCCGGCGTGGGCAAGTCGACCCTTTTGGGAATGATAGCCCGCAATACCAACGCCGATGTTAACGTGGTGGCCCTTATCGGTGAACGGGGGCGGGAGGTGAATGACTTTATCGAAAACGACCTTGGTCCGGAAGGGCTTGCCCGTAGTGTGCTGGTTGTTACTCCTTCAAACTCGCCGCCCCTTGCCCGTCTGCGGGGGGCATACGTGGCCACTGCTGTCGCCGAATTTTTCCGTGACCAGGGCCTTGACGTGATGCTCCTTTTTGATTCAGTCACCCGCTTTGCCCGCGCCCAGCGGGAAATCGGCCTCGCATCGGGCGAGCCGCCGGCCACCAGGGGTTATACTCCCAGCATGTTCGACTCCATGCCCAAGCTGCTTGAACGTAGCGGTACTGCCGATGTTGGCAGTATCACCGGCTTTTATACAATCCTTGTTGACGGCGACGATATGGACGAACCGGTTGCCGATACGGTGCGGGGAATTTTAGACGGCCACATTGTGCTTTCCCGCAGGCTTGCCCAGGCATACCATTATCCGGCGATTGATGTGCTGCAAAGCGTTTCCCGCCTTGCCTCTTCGGTATCGGGGCCGGTAACGGCCAGGGCCGCAGGTTCCATCCGCAGAAGCATGGCGGTCTATGCCGAGGCAGAAGACCTTATCAATGTGGGGGCCTATCATGCGGGATCAAACCCGTCGATAGACGAATCCATTGCCAAACACGGCTACATCGAAGATTTCCTTGTTCAGGCGGTGGATGAGCGTTCCTCCCTTTCGGAAACCCTCCAGATCATGTCCAAAATTAGCGGCGTTCCCATACCGCAGGAAGAGATGAACGGCAGCCTGCCCGGTAAACTACAGAATTCTCAATCGCAAAAGGAAGCCTTTCCATCCCGCACGGCAGGCGGCATGTTCGGTTCCCCGGGGGAAACAGGCAAGGCGGCGGACAGGGCGCTGAGCAGCGTAGCCGCTCTGTTTTCGGCCTTTAACGGGATTAATCCGTCTGCCGCCGCTCCATGAAGCGATTCCACTTTAAGCTCCAGAAAATTCTGGAACTGCGGAAGCACCGGGAAGACGAAGCTAAAATAGAGCTTGGCCGGGCCATTGGCATACTTACGGAAATTGAAAACCAGATTAAGCAGAATGCCGTCAAACATCAGCACGCCGCCGCTAAACGCTTTGCCGATGCCGGTGACGCCGCGGCGATTATTTCCTGGGACCGTTACATCCTTCGGCTGGAGCAGGAAGCGGACAGGCTTCTGCAAAAGGCGGCGCAGGCGGAGCTTGTTGTCGAGGAAAAACGCAGCCGGTATCTTGAGGCTTCCCGTGAGCTTAAGGTGATGGAGAAACTGAAAGAAAAACGGGGCTTGGAGTACCGACAGGAATTTTTTGCCGCTGAAACCGCCGGGCTTGATGACCTTTGGCGGAAACATTCAGACAGCGCCGATTAAATCCAATCGTAACGATATTTATATACACAAAACATCCTGCAATTCTATAATGCTTATGCGCTATATATTTATCTTTGCTCTGGTGAAACCAGAGTATGTGCCAGAACCAGCATAATCCATAAAATTCGTGTTAATCCCGATACTTTGAATTGCTGATTCGGGAGTGCTTCTTTCCTGTGGTTATGTCCATTCCCCTATTTCCTTTTTTGAGCTTCCATACTGTATTCCGAATTCAACCCCTTTACGGTTACAGTATTTACAAAACGGTTTCGGCGTATATAAAAAATTATGTACTTAATAAAGAGTTATCATACGTAGTGCGCTGGCCCTGGTATTTTGGGATAGAAAAGATCAGTCAGTTGATCCAGCGGCTGAAAGGGGAACCGAACCGGCGGCTGTTATGCGGATTTACGAAGGTACCCGGCAAGGCTACGTTTTCACGGTCGCTTAGGCTTTTGTCGGAGCAGGACATACTTGAAAAGACGCCGGATAAGCCAGGGCCAGCGCATATAAATTTATAATTCCTTATGGGATAAGGAATTAGCTTTTTTAGACTGTTTTACTCATGATTTTGTAATTCCTTACAGGATAAGGAGATACGATTTTATAT
>JAITHQ010000149.1 GCA_031279925.1 Treponema sp.
TTTGGGGAAAAGTACGAAACGCAGGTAAAGGTGTACACGATTGGCAAATCGCCTGAGGATTTTTTCTCCAAAGAAGTCTGCGGCGGCCCCCACGTGGAACATACCGGCGGCATGGGCAAGTTTACGATACAAAAGGAACAGTCCTCATCGGCGGGAGTCCGGCGGATTCGGGCTGTGTTGGGGTAGAAGTGGGGAGTAGGGAATGGGGAGTGTTGTTTGGGGGATTTGCGTACTGCCGTGCGATACATGGAAAGCCGCCTGACTCCCGAACCAACCCCCCATTCCCCACTCCCTATTCCCCACTCCCCCCTTTATGCTATAATATAAACCTTGATACAGTAAGGACGATTATGAAACATAGAGCATTATTTTTGGTGATTTTTTCCGTTCTCTGCGCCGTCATGGGTTTTGCGCAGTCGGATTTGCAGCCCGCCGCCATTGTGAACCTTACCAAGAGCGAGCCGATAACGGTTAAACAGTTCCGTACTGAAGTTGAACGTATGGAAAAAAGCGCCGGGCGTGTTCTTAAAATGGAAGAGCGCCGGCAGGTTTTGGATGTGATGATCAACGAGCGGCTGGCGATTCAGGCGGCGGAGCGGGATAAAATTGCCATTTCCGAGAACGAGGTAACCCAGCAGGTGAATCAGCTTAAATCCCAGATGGTACAGGCTATCGGCAGGCAGCCCACGGACGCTGAATTCGGTACTGCCCTGAAAAACGAAACCGGTCTTGAAATGCCCGCCTTCCGGGAGCAGATGCGCCGGCAGCTTATCGTTCAGAAATACCTTATGTCGAAAAAGCAAAATATTTTTGAGAATATCAAAGTTCCCTCCGAAGATGAAATTCTGAACACGTACAATCTGTCAAAATCCCAATTTGTCCGCCCCGAAACCGTGCGCTTTTCCATGATTCAGGTGCCGTATGGCGCGGACGCAGCCGCCAAGACCAAGGCAAAAGATCTTGCGGACAGGCTGAAGAAGGAAGTCGGCTCGAACCCTTCCAAGTTTGACGAGGTGGCGCTTCGGGGGCAGGCTCCCAATTCCGGCTACCAGGCGGGGGACGGCGGTTTTCTTCCCCGGAACCTTGAAGCTCAGCAGGTGGTGGGGCAGGAATTTATCAATACCGCTTTTAGCCTGAAACAGGGCGAAGTTTCAAAAATGATGGAAGGGGCGCGGGGGTATCAGATTATTAAAGTCACCGAAACCTACGCCATGAAGAATCTTGAACTCGATGATATTTTCCAGTTGGGAACCCGCATAACGGTGCGGGATTACATCGGCAACGCCATGCTGCAGGAGCGGCAGCAGGCGGTTCTGGCGCAGGCGACCCAGGAGCTGGTCTCGGAACTGCGGGCGGGAAAAACGTTTCAGGTTTTTGAAAAAAACCTGAACTGGTAGCGGCGGATAGCGGTAAAATGGCGTCCCGCAGAAAAGGCCGTATTCTGGCGTTTCAGGCTCTGTATTGCTGGGAAGCGAACCGCATTCCGGCTGACGAGCTTATGACTTTCTCCTGGCTGGAAAGCGAAAAACAAGCGGCCCTCGATTCTGGCATTGCCGGTTTTTCGCGCCTTTTAATTGCCGGTACCATCGAGAATATAAAAGTTGTAGATAGCATGATCAAACGTCATCTGCAAAACTGGGATATTTCCCGGCTGAACCGCGTTGATCTGGCAATTCTTAGAATGAGCGTTTACGCGTTGATATTTCAAACAGATATTGCCCCTTCAATAATAATTGACGAGGCTATCGGTATTTCAAAAGAATTCGGAACCGACGTTTCTTACCGGTTTATTAACGGCGTTCTTGACAGCATCCGCCGGACTCTGCAAGAACCGCAGCCGGATTCCGCTTTGCGGGCGGCGTCAGAGCAGGCCGCCCCGAAGCAGGCGCAAGAAGTTTGTCTCTCCACAAAATGAGGCGCGCGAAATGAATCCCTTTACCAGTAACGGCAGCCTGTTCAATGACACTAAACCGGAGGGCCTGTTTCAGGGCAATTTGCTGCGGATAACTTTTTTTTCGGGTTTACTGCTTTTGCTGGTAATCGGCGGAAGCCTTATTGCGGTGTATGCTTTGGGCAGAGGGTACGGCTTTGAAAATATCGAAGATGAAAGCGGTTTTTACCGGTTTCTTCGGGAATATGACTATAAAAGCCGGGGTATCCTGGCGGCTGGGTTAAACGCTGTCCAGCGCAGGGAACTTGATAGTCTTGACACGGAACTTGACAAGCTGGAGAAAAAAGCCGAGGGGGTGGAATCCTGGCTTTCTATCCTGAAACGCCGCAGGCAGCTTGCCCGCCTCGACACCCGCTACGTTCCCGACTACCGGGAATCCGCCCGCCGGGCCGCGCTTGCCTATCCCTATTCTGAACCCTTAGCGGCGGTGGCGGCGGCGGCGCTTATCCATAATACCGCCATTACCAGGGAAGCTGAAACTGAATTGCGCCTGTATCTTCCCCAGCTTTCCGATTCCCGTTTCAGCCCATTACGCCTTGGCCTGCATGTGCTGCTGGGCGATTTTAAAACCCCAGAGAAGGCGGCGGCGGCGCTGCCCCATGAGTTTTCAGGGAAACAGCTTTCAGCCGCTCTGTGGCGATCGATGCTGCCTACTGCCGCCGAAGCGGAAACAATAGCCGCCGATTTGGCGATTGTGCGGTTGTTGAGGGGGGACGCAGCGGGCGCCGCCGCTGAAATTCAGGCCATACTTTCCGGCGATTCCGGAGATAAGGATGTTTCTCCCCCGCCTGAATTGGTACGTTTCGCCGCCGAATACTATTATGATTTTGGGGACTTGCTGCGCTCGGCGGAATTGTTCTCTCACCTGCAAGATGACAACGCCCTGGGCCGGCAGGCTGACGCTCTGTGGCTTGCCAATTATGCCGGCAATGCCCGCAGGATATGGTCAATGCTGGCAACGCCCCGCAGCCTGTATAACCTTGCACTGACCGCTGAAACGCCAAAAGAAGCCGCCGGCCTGCTTGAGCGCCTTGCTACGCTTCCCGGCGCGGATGGCGATCCCAGCCGTCAATACGGGCTTATCCGGTATAGCCGTCTGCTGAACGCTCCCAGGGCCATTGCGATTCTTGAGGCCGGAAAAGACTCTTTTTCCGGCCTTCCGGCAAAAACCGCCCTTCCCGGAAAATCACCGCTGTCTACTGAAGCAATAATCGATCTTGAAATACTCAGGCGGCGGACGGAAATTGGGGAAACAGGCCGTCTGATCGCCGAGACATGGCTGCTTTTGGGCCGTTACCCCGAAGCGGAAGCGCTGTACCGGTGGGGGGCCTGGTACTTTGACCTTCAGAGAAACTACGGTGAAACCGCTCTTTTGCTAAAAAACGCCGCCCGTCATTCGTTTAACGGGCAATGGATACTTATTCACAGCGCCTTGCAGCGGGCCAGGGATGGAAATCTTGACGAGGCGGAAAGCCTGTTTGCTTCCATTCCCGCTGTTTCCGGGGAATGGTCTGTGGCGGCGAACCTGGGCCGTATCCTCGAAACCCGCCGTGCTCCTGTCAGGGCGCTTGAGCAATACGAAACCGCCCTTGCGGCAATCATGAGAAACGGCGAAGCAGATGGCGGAAACCGCTACGATTCGGATGACTTGCGAAGCCGGGAGAGCGCGTCCCGCATCCAGCTTCGCATTGCCCACTGCCTAAAAAGCCTGGGCCGCATCGATGAAAGCCGCCGGGCCATTGAGTATGCCCTTGATCTGAATCCTGAAAACCTTGACGCCCGGCTGGAACTCCACCGGCTGGAATAATATGCTGACTGTCATCAAAGGCGCCGGGGACCTTGCTTCGGGAATTGCCCTGCGGCTTCATCACGCCGGATTCGATATTGTTATGACCGAAATTCCCGTTCCGCTGGCGGTCAGGCGGACCGTTTCTTTTTCGCAGGCTGTGTATGATGGCAGGACGCAGGTTGAGGATATTGCCGCGGTTTTGGTGAGAAATAACAATGAAATACAGCGGGCCCTGGCCCAAAGGCAAATCGCCGTGCTTGTTGATCCTGCCGCCGCAATTGTTGAACGGATACGGCCCGCCGCGCTGGTGGATGGGATCATGGCGAAGCGCAACACCGGAACCGCTATTAATGACGCGCCGGTGGTAATAGGAATCGGGCCGGGATTCACTGCCGGTATTGACTGTCACGCGGTAATTGAAACCAAACGGGGCCACACCCTTGGCCGGGTCATTGTCGATGGAATCGCCCTGCCCAATACCGGCGTTCCCGGAGAAATTGGCGGCTTTACTGTTGAACGGCTGCTACGGGCGGATGCGGACGGTATTTTTGAGTCATTGGTGGAAATTGGCGACCGGGTGCAAAAGGGGGACACGGTGGCTCAGGTCCATGCGGATGGCCGGACGTGCCCAATTCACGCCGAAACAGGCGGCATAGTGCGGGGGCTGCTTCCTTGCGGCGTTCATGTTACCAAAGGAATGAAGGCTGGGGACATTGATCCCCGTTGCGAGCGTTCCCATTGTTATACCGTTTCCGATAAGGCCCTGGCCATTGGCGGCGGCGTTCTGGAAGCCTTGCTGCGTTTTTCCCGTGAGGCCAGCCCCCAAACGGCATAAACCCTGAAGTTTAACGGTGAACACAGGGAAGTATGCGAGCGGGGGGGGGGGGGGGGGGTTACTTTTAACCTTGCCCCATGACGGTGGCTCTCGTGAAACTTGCCATGGAGATCCGCCGTTGCAAGAGCCAACACGGTTTCCCTTGCCCGCTATAGTTGTTCAATAAAAGGGAACTAAAGGAAAGCGTAGAACGGCATTTTCAAGAGTATCAAAACGGAAAACATTATCACGCAGTCTTCTTTTGAGATGAGCCCATGTTTTTTCAATGGGGTTAAAATCAGGCAAATAGGGCGGCAGGAAGAGCAGCCGCGCATTGCCCCCGGCAGTTTTACGAAGCGCCTGTTTCCGGTACAATGAGGCGTTGACCATAATTATGGTGTATCCGTTGGGAATAGGGGGTACCAGGCGGTTTTTGAACCAGCCTTCAAAGAGGTCTCATCGGCGGTAGCAAACTGTCAATGTACCACGGCTTTCCCTTTATTCCGCACCACGGCCCAGGCTTTCACTTCAGTCCGCATCTGTTCAAGCGCCGCTATCCGCCGGTTCAGGCATTGCCGGCTCAGTACCCCGATTCTCATCTGCGCCATGTTCAGCCAACTCCCGGGTTTGGCCGTATAGGGGGATTTCAATCCCTTCCACCAAACGCCGCTCCTCCTGCGGCGTTTGGCGGCATCAAATGAGGGGATGTTCAGGTTGTCCATCACCAGGACGTTACGCCGTGCCTCCGGATGCTGTTTATCGGCTAACTCGCGCAGACAGCGGGCGCGCCCTTCGCTCACCATCACTTCCCTTCGGGAAGCAAGGGGGCTCAAACAGCATAAACACATTCCCCACGCCGTTACGGGCATATTCATAGTCATAGGCCGCAGTCGGTCCCGGCCATATGGGAAGCGGCCTCCGGGTCTCGCCGATAAGCTGCCGGTTCATTTCGTCCAGAATACCCAACTCGACCACCTTCCCGGCCAGTAATGTGAGGGTCCACCGGCTGCGCCCGGGGGAGCTTCGTTGCAGACCAGGGCGATAATCTTCGCCTCCGTTTCCCCGTCTATCTTAATATGCGGCGGCCTCACCCTTTTTTCCCGCTCCAGGGCGGCCTCGAAACCTTCCTCTACGAAGCGTTTACGCAGTTCCCCGATACTGCGCTGATGGCAGCCGTAGGCCGCTCTTATCCGCTTATCGGACCAATGCTCATTGGCCGGTATCTCGTCCAGGGCGAGGATAATCTGTGCATGGCGTAGGCGGCAACCTGCGGTAGTTCTTTTTTTGACCAATTGATGTAAGGTCTGCCGTTCCGTCCCGGTTAAGGACCCGGTATTTGCTACGTGGTTTGACCATGGTTCCCGCCTATTTCTTGATCGGAAGGTTCCTCCCTTATTATAAGCAGTTTCTGCCTTCATGGACTACTAG
>JAITHQ010000154.1 GCA_031279925.1 Treponema sp.
ATTCAAAATCTGAAATTTTGGCGTTGCAAACGCCAAAATTCTACCTTGCAGGCTCCAAAAGAGCCCGAAAATCGGGATTTTTGCGGTCTATTGACCGCAAAAATCTATAATTTGAACAGGCTCTGAGAGGACCAGTATGGTCTCAATTTCCGTTTCAACTCCGGCAACAATGCCCGTGTCCATACGGTCGCCAATAATGACGGTTTCTTCCCGCAGGGTATTGAGGCGATGCAATGAGATACAAGCGACACTACATGACTATCACCGGGCGCCCGCTCCCATTCCTTACCCTGGGTGATTTTTTCCTGTCTCTATGCTACTATACCAAGGCGGAGGAACGTATGCTGGAACTGTACGATTCAGGCGCATGGCTTGTCCGTGGCGCGGAAATAATAAAGGACAATGCCGAGGCTGCGGCAAAATTGCGGCGGCTGGGCGTGGATGTTTCAAAAGAGGAAGCCCGCCGGGGCATTATTACGCATGGAATATTGGCCGCCCATAACCAAAGCGGCGATGATCGCAGCCTGCGGCTTAGATTTGATTCTCTTGCGTCCCACGACATAACCTATGTGGGCATTATCCAAACCGCCAGGGCCAGCGGCATGGAAAAGTTCCCCATGCCCTATGTGCTGACCAACTGCCACAACAGCCTGTGCGCGGTGGGGGGAACCATCAATCAGGATGATCATGTATTTGCCCTTTCCGCGGCAAAAAAATACGGGGGAATTTATGTGCCCCCCCACCTGGCGGTGATCCATACCTACAACCGGGAAATGATGGCCGGCTGCGGTAAAATGATATTGGGTTCGGACAGCCACACCCGCTACGGCGCATTGGGAACCCTGGCTGTGGGCGAGGGCGGCGGCGAGCTTGCAAAGCAGCTTTTGGGCAGAACGTACGACATCGCCTGCCCGGAGGTAGTGGCGGTATACCTTGCAGGCGAACCGGCGCGGGGCGTCGGCCCCCACGATGTTGCCCTGGCGATTATCGCCGCGGTATTCAAGAACGGCTATGTAAAAAACAAAGTGATGGAATTCGTAGGAGACGGAATAGAAAAGCTGCCGCTTGATTTCCGCAACGGCATTGACGTAATGACTACCGAAACCACCTGCTGGTCTTCAATCTGGAAAACCGACGGGGCGGTTAAAGATTATCTTGAAGCAAGGGGGAGAGGGGGGGGCTACCGGGAACTGGCGCCTGCCGAAGCCGCCTATTACGACGGCCTAATCTATGTTGATCTTTCTACGATTGAGCCGTGCATTGCCCTGCCGTTTCACCCTTCCAATGTGTACACTATTAAGGAGCTGCAGCAGAACGCCAGGGATATTCTGGCAGAGACCGAGGCGGAAGGGCTGCGGTCCCTTGGCAATCCGGGGCTTGGTTTGAATCTGGGGGCAAAATACCACGATGGCGGAGTGTGGGCGGATCAGGCGGTCATTGTGGGCTGTTCCGGCGGCATTTTTGACAATATGATGGCGGCGGCGGATATACTAAAAGGGGCATCCATAGGCAGCGGCAATTTTACCATGAGCGTATACCCGGAAAGCCAGCCCACATATCTGGAACTGGTGCGGAACGGGGCTGCGGAAACATTGTTAAGCGCGGGCGTACTGCTGCGGGAGGCCTTCTGCGGCCCCTGCTTTGGCGCGGGGGATACGCCGGCAAACGGCGAGCTTTCAATCCGCCATGCCACCCGTAATTTTCCAAACCGGGAAGGTTCCAAACCGGGCGAGGGGCAGATTGCATCGGTAGCCTTAATGGACGCCCGTTCAATCGCCGCCACCGCGATTAACGGCGGCAGAATAACCGCCGCTACGGACATAGACGCCTCCCCCGGCAGACGCCAATTCTTTTTCGACCGGGGAGTATACGACAAGCGGGTTTATAATGGCAGCGGGAAACCGTTACGCGAAACAGAACTGATTCTTGGTCCCAATATCAAGGACTGGCCCAAAATGCCCGCCCTGCCGGATAATCTTTTGATTAAAATCGTTAGTTTTATCACCGACCCGGTTACCACTACCGATGAGCTTATTCCATCGGGGGAAACCTCCTCGTACCGGTCCAATCCCCTGCGTCTTGCGGAATTTACCCTTAGCCGCAAGGACAGCGCGTATGTGGGGCGGGCAAAGGAGGTCCTGGGGTTTGAGGAAGACCGCCTGGCTGGAACCGCCGCCGCTGAAATCGCCGGTGTTATCAAAAAAATCAATGCCATTGGGGAATTTGCGGCCCTGGGGCTTTCCGATTTGGGAATCGGCAGCGCCATTTACGCCCGCAAGATAGGCGATGGTTCCGCCCGTGAGCAGGCTGCGTCCTGTCAGCGGGTGCTTGGCGCGGCGGCAAACTTTGCCCTGGAATACGCCACCAAACGCTACCGCTCAAACCTGATCAACTGGGGCGTTTTGCCCTTTATTGTCAGCGATGAAAAAGCCTTTGGTTCCGGCGATTATGTATTTTTTCCAGGAATCAAACGGGCGCTGATCGAACAGGTTAAAACCATTCAGGGCTACGTGTTAGGCGATCAAGCGGTAAGAATTTCATTCGCGCTGGGGGAACTTACCGGCGATGAACGGCAGATTTTGATCGACGGCTGTTTGATCAATTATTACGCAAACGGCTCTTAGAGCCTGTTCAAAATCTGGCATTTTGGCGCCGCAAACGCCAAAATGCTGCCTTGCAGGCATCGATATGGCTTGAGTAAATGCGGATCCCCGGGTCCGGGCTCTTTTCCTGTATCGCCAAATAATGTATTATAAGACAAAGTGAAAAGGAGATGCCGCTATGCTTAATATCTTGCGAAACATTGCAATTGGAACCCGTGTTCTTCTTATCAATATTATTTTACTCCTTACCATTGCGGTTCTTATCGGGGTGATTTACCTAAGCGCCAACAATATTCAGGAAAGGGACCTGGCGGAAACTGAAAATGTTATGCTTGAGGGCCAGCGGGAAAAAATACAGCTTGGCACCGAAACTATGGCGGTTGCCCTGGGCAAGGCGCTGGAGGGCGTCACGGACAGGCAGGAACAGCATGACGTCATTAAATCTTACATACAGGACTACCGCTTCGAAGATGATAAATCCGGTTATTACTATACCTACATTGGAACGGTTATTTTTATGCACCCCACCCTGCCGCACCGGGAAGGGGAAGACCTGTCCAATACCGCCGATGCCCAGGGGGTTTACTATGTGAGGGAACTCTACGAAAACGCCAAAAAGGGCGGCGGCTTTGTTTCTTTCATCTTTCCCAAACCCCCTTCCATGGAGAACGCCCCAAAGCTGGCCTATGTAATGTACATTCCCGGTACTGATATATGGATTTCCACCGGTATTTATATTGATAATATCGATACCACTACCAAGGCGATTCATGCACGGGAAATCAAACATCTGCAAAAGCAGATGATTCTTATCATTGGCATTATCGCCGCAGGGCTGCTTTTTATTCTGGGGCCCCTCTGTGTGTTTACCCTAAAATCGATTACCAAGCCGCTTAAGGCCACAGTACAGGCGGCAGAGGCGCTGGCTGCGGGTAAACTGGACAGGTCTTTCACCGTGTCCGGGCATGATGAAATTACCGTACTGGAAAAATCGTTTCTGGGTATGGCGGAAAAACTGCAAAGCAGTTTTTCGGAGGTACAGTCCAAAGAAGTTGAGGCCCGGAATCAAGCGGCGGAAGCGGGAAGAACGGCGCAAAAAATATTGAACATTGCCATTCAGGTTGAACAGGCCGCCCAGGAGGTCGAGGATACCGTAAGCGGGGTATCCCGCAACGCCGATGAGGTAAAAGCCGGCGGCGACACCCAAACCAGCCAGATAGGCGAAATCCTTTCGGCTATGGAGAATCTGAGTACCGCAGTTTTTGGGATTACCGACAGCGCCAATTCCGTTGCCGCCCAGGCCCAGGATTCCCACAGCAAGGTCGAAGCCGGGGTCAGTATGGCGGACCAGTCCGGCAAGGCAATGCAGGCCCTGCATTCGCTTACCGGCAGCCTTACGGAAAACATTAATAAGCTGGGAGACCAGTCCAACAAGATTGGCAGCATTATGAACGTGATAACCGATATTGCCGATCAGATAAACCTTCTGGCTATGAACGCCTCTATAGAGGCCGCCCATGCCGGAGAATCGGGCAGGGGCTTTGCCGTTGTTGCCGGAGAGGTACGCAAGCTGGCGGAAAAAACCAGAGCCGCCGCTCAGGAAGTTGACAGTTCCATTACCGACATGCAGAAACTTACCAAGATTAATATTTCCGGCATGGGGGATGCGGTCGATTCCATTTCGCGGGTAACAGACCTTTCGCAGAAAACGGCAACATCACTTATCGAGGCGCAGACCATAGTAAGGGATGTAATGCTCAAGGTTCAGTCCATTGCGGCATCGGTGGAACAGCAGTCCGAATTCAGCAAGGCGGTTACTTCGCTGGTAACCGATGTAAGCGGCATTGCATCCCATAACAGCGAACTTATCAGCCTTGTAGATAATTCCCTAAAAAGCCTGTTCCGCAAGTCAACAGAACTGAAAGACCTGGTATTGGAACTGCGGGCATAAAGACAACAAAAGGCCGCCATTTCTTTTGCGCCAGGCGGTTGTTTACTCGATTGACCAGGAACCGTCGGCGTACGTGTATGTGCCCGGCTTTTTTCCGTTCGAGTTGTAATAAGTGTCGAAATTATTCGCTGTACTCAAAAGGAGATTCCCGCCGGTATCGGTGTAATTGACATTGCCCCGGATTCGGCCGTCGGCGGAACGGCTGTCAAAAGCCCGCTTGCCCAGGGTTTCCAGTGACTGGGGAATCGTTACGCGGCTTATCCGGTTGTTGTAAAAAGTGCCGTCCCGTACATTGGTAACGCCGCTGCCCAGCACAACAGCGGCAAGCCTGTTGCCCGAAAAGGCACCCTCCCCTATCAGGGTGACACTGCCGGGAAAGGCAATTTCTTTTATTTTATTGTTGAAAAAGGCGTAATCCTCGATTGAGGCAACACTTTCGGGAATGGTTATGGCGCTGATCTGATTGTTGGAAAAGGCCCCCCTGCCAATACTGGTTACACTGCTCCCGATACTGACATTTTCCAGTTTGTTGCTGGTAAACGCTCCCCTGCCGATTGTTTCTACATTGCTGCCGATGTTCACCGAGACCAGGCTGTTAAACGAAAAAGCCCCTTCGCCGATACTGGTAACACTGCCGGGAATGGTTACTTCGGTTAAGCCCTTGCCGGAAACCGCGCCGCTGCCGATTATAGTTACCGGCTTGTCATCGATGGCATCGGGTATTACCAGCGTTTTTGTGGTTCCCCTGGAACTGATAATCGTAAGACCGCCGTTGTTTTCTTCGACAATTATTTCCAGCCCGCTTTGCCCAAAGGCATTAAGCGCAAGTATCAAGAGCAAAGCCGCCAATACATTTTTCTTGTACATGTTGAAATGTCCTGAACTTTTAATTTTACCTCGATGCAAATTATGTATTACTTTATTATATTACCATGTTTCAAGGTACGTCAAGGCCGCGCATTGCGTCACGAAAAATGTTACCGAAAAGGGTAACATTTTCTAAATAAGGCTTCCAGAGCTTTCGGTATCATTCCTATTTGAGGCATCCCGGTTACACAATCAGGGCTATCCCTTCACCTGCGCCGATGAGGTAGATGCTTATCCCGATAAAATAAAAAAAGAGAGAGACATGATTTCCCTTGTCCGAAGCCGGACCAACGCCTTTTCACGAAACCGGAAAACACTTTGGATTTCAACGCCCCTGGTGGAACAATCCAGTCATAGACTACCGTCATAGCCGGTGGCTTACGTTAAATAATTATTCTGTTTTCGCCGGAACCCTGATTGTGAAACGCATATTGTACAAATTGATCAAAAGCAGTTCGGCGATCTGGTGAGGGGACTTGCCTCTATGATTCATTTGTCTTGGTAGATTTTAGACCGCCAAAACTATTCCATGAATGAACTACAGAGCCTGTTGCAAAACCCGGTTGGTTTTGTACAGGCTCTTGCGGTTTCTCAGGCTAAAGCCTTACGAAACGCGCATTTTTAAGAGGTCGCTGTTGCAAAACTGAAGTTTTGCAACAGCCTCTACATTTACAATTTTTTCTATGTCATTTTTTCGCAACGCCAGAACTTCCCCGCTTTTCAGGTGTACTGGAAAACCGCATTAATTTTTCAATGGGATCAATCGCAATACCAGATACCCGACCGCCTGTGTAAATAATACGGGCGCGTAGACTCCACCTTCTGAAATGAGCTTTTTCTCATTTCAAAATTCATTTGAAGTCAAGCCGCCCGTTTTCGGGTAGTCTTGGTTTGTCTTTTCTATTATGTTAATTCCTTACATGGTAAGGAATTAACATAATGAGCCGTGCAGGATTCGAACCTCCGACCACCGCCTTAAAAGGGCGATGCTCTACCGACTGAGCTAACGGCCCAAGTACGAATATGATATCAAACTAAAGAAAAAAAGTCAA
>JAITHQ010000157.1 GCA_031279925.1 Treponema sp.
CCGGAAGGCGCTCCCCCGGCCGCGGGAAGCGGGGCCAACGGAGTTGGCCTTGCCCTGAACGCCGAGGAAACCGCGACCTACAAGGCCCTCGGCTACACCGAGGAAGAGATCAAGAAACTCAAGGAGGGTAAAAAATGATTATCACCAACGCCGTTTTAACCGCCCTGAAAACCGCGCTCCGGGACGAGTTCCGCAACCGGATGACGGAGCTTGACGCGCAGGGCATCTGGAAAATCTTGGCCACCATTATCCCGTCCAGTACCAAGAGCAACACCTACGGCTGGCTGGGGGCCTTCCCCCAGATGCGGGAATGGGTCGGCGACCGGGTGATCAAGAACATGGCGGACTTCGCCTACCAGATTGCCAACCAGAAATGGGAGTCCACCCTGGGGGTAGACCGGACGGACATCGAGGATGACAACCTGGGGCAGTACCGGGTCATGGCGCGGGAAATGGCCGATGAGTTTGAGCGGTTTATGAACCGCAAGCTGGCGGCCCTTATTACCGGGGGCTTTACCAACCTCTGCTTTGACGGCCAGAAATTCTTTGACGCCGCGCATCCGGTGTATCCGTCCTCGGACGGCACCGGCACGGCGGCGGAGGTTTCCAATGTCATCGGCACGGGGTCCGGATCGCCCTGGGCTTTGCTTTCCCTGGCGGGGAGCCTCAAACCCTTCATTGTCCAGCAGCGCACCCAGCCTGAGTTCGAGGAGATCACCGACACCAAAAACGATTCGGTTTTTATGAAAGACCGGTATCTCTACGGCATCCGCTACCGGGGAAGCTGGGGCTACGGCCTGTGGCAGCAGGCGGTGGCTTCCAAACAGGCCCTCTCCGCCGCGAACTACGAGGCGGCCCGGCTTGCCATGCAGACCTTCAAACGGGACGGCGGCGATCCCCTGGGCATCACACCCACCCACCTGATTGTCAGCCCGGCCAACGAAGCGGCGGCCCGCGCAATCCTGACGCGGGAACTAATCAACGGCGGGGAATCGAACCCCAACTACCACACGGCGGAACTGGTGGTGGTTCCGCATCTGTAAAAAACCTGGAAGTACCCCGGCCCCGCATCCAGCGGGGGCTGGGGGAAAGGAGTTTTTATATTTCAATTTTGGGATTTTTGACCGCGACTAATTTTTTTTAGGAGGATTGACATGGCGAAAAACAACACGCCTCCGGGAGAAAGCCCGGAGGAAGTCAGGGCCAGGGAAGAGGCCGAGGCCAGGGCAAAGAACGAAGCGGAAAGCAAAGCCAGGGAGGAAGCCGATGCCCAGGCAAAGGCGGCGGGGGAATCGGCAAGGGTGACGGTGGAAAACGCCGAAACAAAACCCGCCCTGATCCGGCACAAGACGCAGTACCCCAAGTACCGCTGCGCCGGGCTGGTGCTGACGCAGAAGGCGGAAACCTATCAGATAACGGTATCGCAGTTGGAAAAATTGCGGAACGATCCCTGGGTGGTAATTGAGGCCGAGCCGAAATGATCCCGCTGATTTCCGTAGCGCAGTTTCTGTCCACGCAAACCGCGTCCGCTATCCTTCCGCTTGCGGAAAATAACGAGCCGGACGCGGCGCGGATAGAGACCGCTCTACGGCAGGCAACCGGGGTGATTGTCTCGCATCTGCCCTGGCTCCTTGACGGGGCCGGGGAAATTGGCCGTCCGGTGAATCCGCAATTCGCGGACGCGCTGGAGGCAATCTGCGCGGACCTCGCCCTTGACCGGCTGACCGACACGGTAACCGGCAGCGAAAACACCCGGAACAAATACAAGGAAAGTCTTAACCTCCTGGAAAAAATCAACCGGGAGTATCAGGGCGGCCTTGAGGGGCCGGGCTATCAGGAATCGGAAGTGGTAATCTCCGGCGAGGACGGAATACCGGACGGCAGGTTTTTCAAAAAAGGGAAGGTGTTGTAATGGCCGGTGAGGGAGCGCAGGTCAGTTTTGATTTGCAGGAAATTGGCACGGTAAAAAAAATGCTGGCCAACGCCGCGCTTTCCGGCGCGGATCGCGCCAAACTTTTGGGAAGCATCGGCGTGGAGATGGAGGCCCAAACACAGGAACGCTTTAACACCCAGAAAAGCCCGGACGGTGATTCGTGGAAAGCGCTGGCACAAAAAACAATGAATTACTATGCCGGTAAAGGCTTACTGGGGGCGCGGTCAATTCTGGTGGGCGAAGGAATGTTACGCGACAGCATCACGAGCGAAGTCCAGGGCGGGGGCTGGTCGGTGCTGGTTGGCGCGACGATGGAGTACGCCGCCGTTCACCAGTTCGGCGCGGTGATCAAGCCGAAAAGTGCGAAGGCCCTGTTTGTGCCTGGCTATGGAATGTTGAAACAGGTAACGATTCCGGCGCGGCCCTACCTCGGCGTTTCGGCGGATGACATGAAGGCGATTGAAAACGCCGCCGCTATTTTCCTTGGAGGGCTTATTACATGAGCGGTTATCTTGCCGTCCGTGATCAGGCGGTTGAACAAATCAGGGCGGGTTTTGCCAATCACCCGGAAATACACGTTGCCGCGCATCCGGGATATTTTACCGAGAAGACAATCCAGCAGGCGGCGCAGAAAACCCCGGCGATTTTGACGAGCCTCGTGAAAGCGCAAGACGGAGTGAACAACAGCATCACCTTTGTAAGCTGGGTTTTATACCGCGCCAACAGCGCGGACAAATTGTATAACGGGGCGCTGCAAATAGTATCGGCATTAATCCCGGTTATTAGAAAAGCGGATTTTGACCTTGTTATAAAGGATACTAACATCGAGGCCGAGTGCCTGTTTTCCGGTTCGCTGGACTCGATCAACATCACCCTGTGGGCGGTCAAATGGGAACTGGTACTTGAACGTCACGCATTCGCCGAATCGATAGAAACGCTTGCGGACCTTGAAAACTTTGAAGACTATGACGCGGAGGCCGTCATTGACGGTTTAACCGCGCATGATCATGTAACATTGGAGGATTGATTATGGGAATACCTTTTACCCAAATCCCGGACATCCTGCTGGTGCCGGGGCAGTACCAGGAAGTTGACAACTCTCTGGCCGGGACCGTCAGCGAAATCAAAAAGGCGCTTATCATCGCCTATAAGAGCGCGGCGGGCACGGCCCCTGCCGGAACGCCGGTGCGGGTACTTACCGATCTGAAAGCAGCCGCGCTGTTCGGCTACGGCAGCCCCGCCGCGAT
>JAITHQ010000176.1 GCA_031279925.1 Treponema sp.
AATACACCGCCGCGTTCCGGCTGTTTGGGGTAACAGTATAGCCGCCCTTGCTTACCGTTACGGTAACAGTTCCGTTCTGGCTAATGCCGTTCAGCGCCAGGCTGTATACGCCGGGGCCGGTTCTGTTCAGGCCGCCTTTTACCGCGCCGGTGCTGCCGGGTGAGAGGCTAATATCATCCACGCTTAGACCCTCAATATCCTGGCTAAACGAAAGGGTAAGGGCCGTGGTAACGGCGGCGGTTCCGCCATCGGCTGTTAAACCGGTAAAGGATACCGCCGTCTTTTCTGGCGGCGTGTAAAAATAGACCGCCACGTTCCGGCTGTTTGGGATAACAGTATAGCCGCTTTTGCTTACCGTTACGGTAACAGTTCCATTCTGGCTAATGCCGCCCAGCGCCAGGCTGTATACGCCGGGGCCGGTTCTGTTCAGGCCGCCTTTTACCGCGCCGGTACTGCCGGGTGAGAGGGTAATATCGCCCACGCTAAGGCCCCCAATGTCCTGGCTAAAGGAAAGGGTAAGGGCTGTGGTAGTAGCGGCGGCGCTGCCATCGGCTGTTAGACCGGTAAAATCGGCGGAAACGGCTGTGTTTACAGGATCAAGTGGTTCCTTACAGGCGGAACAGACAAAAAACGCCGCTGCCAGCAGGACAAGGACAGGAAGATTTTTTTTACAATAACCTATACGGTAAATATGGGGGGGGGGGGGGGGGGGTAACAAGTTCATCGTTTTGAGCCTCCTGGTATATAAGCCCCGGCGGGGATTCAAGGGCGGGAAAAAAGACTGCCCAGGGCCAATTTGCATTATCATATCGCCCTTGAACAAAAAAGTCAAGGGGAATTTTGGCGGCTGTATTAAAAACGATAATTCCTTGTAATACAAGAAATTACAGAATGTACAGCTCTTTTCATTATAGTTCCTAATTCCTTGCCGCATAAGGACTTACAGATTTTAATGCGCTTGCCCTGCGAGCCAGGGCCGCTGCATTTACTTTTCAGGAAAAGACGGGAAAACGATACGGGAAAGCGGGAAAGTTCCGGCCCATCTGGTCAACGCGTGGGCAGGGGAAGAGCAGCCAGGAAAGGGGCCAGGTAGCGGTAGAAAAATGGCGCCTCCTATGATATTGTCAAGAGAAAAGTTGTATTTTCCTCTTGACGTGTTCCCGGCCCCAGTTTACGCGCTTAACGCCTCCTGTGCCACACGCCGGCCAGGGGTCCCTCCCTGCCAGGGCCGCTCTTCATAGACCGTTTCGTTTCTCAACAGCGAATATATCATTTCCCTTAACCGCCGCGCTGCCGCCCTTATCGACCGCTTTTTCCCTTTCGTCATCGGCATACGCCACAATCGGCCCAAGCCCGGCTGCCGTTTGCAGGCGGCGCAATGTAAACGCAAAGATGACAGTCATCATTTAAAGGGAATGGGGAGTAGGGAGTAGGGAATTCTTTGAAAGTTTGGAGGTTTTTGCAGCCTTCCGTGCTATTGCACGGAAGCGCGCAATACCTTCAAACCTCGCTTCCCCACTCCGCTCCTAATGCTCCTGCGGTATCTGTACATGAACCGGGTACTCGCCGGTGAAGCAGCCCAGGCAGAAACCGGAGCCGCCGGGGCCGGCCCGCGCCGCCGAAAGATCGAGGGATTCCAGCAGGCCCTGGACCGAAATAAAATACAGGCTGTCCGCGCCAAGGGATTTGCACAGTTCTTCGGCGCTGCTGGCGTTGCTGATAAGGTCTTTGCGGTGCGGCGTGTCAATGCCAAAGTAGCAGGGAAAGCGCACCGGCGGCGAACAGACGCGGATATGCACTTCTTTTGCCCCCGCGTTTTTCAGCAGCGAGACAAGGCGGCGGCTGGTTGTGCCCCGTACAATGGAGTCGTCGATAAGTATGACCCGTTTGCCCTGTACTTCGCTTTTAATAACAAAATGTTTAAGCGAAACGGCTTTTTCCCGCGCCGGCTGTCCAGGCGCAATAAATGTGCGGCCTATGTATTTGTTTTTAACAATGCCCATGCCAAAGGGCGTGCCGGTGGCCCTGCCATAGCCGATTGCCGCCGGAATGCCGGAATCCGGTACTCCGATAACAAGATCGGCGGCAACGGCGGCCTCCATGCCGAGGATTTCCCCCGCCCGAATCCGGGAGCCGTATACATCGATACCGTCGATTACGCTGTCCGGGCGGGCAAAATAAACGTACTCAAAGACGCAGGCCGCCCGCTGCGTCTTTTCGCTAAAGCTGAACGAAAGCACCTGGTCGCGGTTGATGATTACTACTTCACCCGGCTCAATGTCCCGCACATACACGCCGCCGGCGGCTTCAATAGCGCAGGATTCGCTTGCAAGTATCCAGCCGCCACCCTGGTCTGCGCCGTCAAGCCGGCCAAGGCAGAGGGGGCGTATGCCGTTTGGGTCTCTTGCCCCAACAAGGGCGTCATCGGTCAGCACGGCAAGCGCGTAAGAGCCTTTGATAAACTGAATGGTGTCGGTCAGGGCTTTTTCCAGCCCTTTTTTGTAATTTTTGGCGATAAGGTTTACAATAACCTCGCTGTCGCTGGACGAGGTAAAACCAATGCCTGCATCTTCGAGCAGTTCCCGCACCACATCGGCGTTGGTCAGGTTGCCATTATGCGCTACCGCAATGGAGCCGAGGCGGAACCGGCTTATAAAGGGCTGGGCGTTTTCCAGGCTGCTGGAACCAAATGTCGAGTAACGTACATGGCCCACCGCCGCCGGGCCTTTAATGCGGGAAAGTACATCGGCGGTAAAAACGTCGCCTACCAGCCCCATGCCTTTATGCACTTCAATAACCTTGTCTTTAACAGCGGCTATACCGGCGCTTTCCTGCCCCCGGTGCTGCAGCGAAAACAGCCCGTAGTACACCAGAGCGGCGGCGTCCTGTTCACTGTCGTTGCAAAACACTCCAAACACGCCGCATTCATCGCGCAGCTTTTCATTGCCACCTGTCTGCTCCAAATCCATTTTCAACTCCGCCGGTTAGTCCAAATAGCCTTAGAGAAGCGCTGATTAAATCAGGTCTTTTAAACACAGTCCACGGATTAACGCGGATTTTCGGTACCAAAACCCTTCCAATCCGTGAAAATCCGTGGATTTTTCCCCTCTCAATTTTCATTTCTCCATTTAATCAGCGCTTCTAAGAGCCTGTTCAAATTGTGGATTTTTGCGGTCAATAGACCGTAAAAACCCCGATTTTCGGGCTCTGCGAACCTTTGGTTCGATGGAGCCTGCAAGGCTCTAAGCCCGGCCTGTGCGTTTGCGGTCTATCAGGACTGCAATGATGATAATAGAACCTTTTACTACCAGCTTATAAAAAGCCGACACCCCAAGAAGATCCATGCCGTTACTGATTACTCCCAACAACAGGGCGCCAATAACCATATCACTAACATTACCAATACCGCCGGTAAAACTGACGCCGCCGATAATACATCCGGCAATGGCATCCAGTTCATAGCTATTACCGGCGGCGGGAGACGCGGATTTAAGCCGGGCAGCCAAAATAACACTCCCCAAACCTACCAGTAAGCCTTCAATAAGATAGGTCTTGATTTTTACTAAATCCACATTTATCCCCGCCGC
>JAITHQ010000186.1 GCA_031279925.1 Treponema sp.
CAGAAAAACCTGGCGGTGATCCGTTCGTTCCTGATGGGGAACAAAAGTCATCTCCAGCCGGTTGTCGTTGCTGGTGAATCGCCAGGGGGAAAGCCAGTTTACCGGAGGAATATGGAATGTTACCTGATCAAGTTTGTGCAGCCGCCCTTCGGTAAAAAAGGCGTTTTCCGTGCAGCTTGAGGAATCCTCCGAGCCATAGCCTACATTAATGCTGATAAGCCGGTCTTCGCTTGCGCCGCAGGCGGCGGCCCAGTAGCGGGTGTCGGACCGGGGGCGTACCCCCCGGTTCCAGTCAAAAATACCCCAGGCGTTTCCCCGGGTAAAGATAATCTCGGCTGTACCGTGCTGGATAACCCCCTCAACCGTGTACCAGGGGGAACGCCGGGAATACCGGAAAGCGTTTTTATCGTTCCGCCAGGGCAAGTTGCTTATCAGGGATTCCGCCATTGCCGGCTCGGTCAGCACAAGTTCCCCCCGCAGGCTCCGGTTGTGGCCGAACCGGGGTATATCGGCCTTGATTATCCGTACCCCCCCTTCCATAGGCACAAAGTCCAAACTCGATTTTCCCCGGCGGTAGCGGATTGTTCCGCTTTGACTGCCCGGCGGCATCTCGTATGAGCCAAAGGGGAAAAGGGTTTGAAAAATCTGGGTGCTGCGCTTCCGGTCCTTTAAAGAAATAATCGAAATTCCCATGTGGCCCAGATAGCCGTCATCCCGCACTTCAAAAATTGCAAGATGGTTGGGTGTAAAAACAATGTACCGGTCCGCCTCGGAAATATTCCGCCGGGGCGCCCCTACCAGTACCGGATCATAAAAAAGACCGGCCTGGCGCGACCAGCCGAAATTTTGCGGCTGACCGGTGTCACTCAAAACAGATACCGCAGTGGTGATTTCATGCTGCGTCATCGAAAAAGAAAACTCCCGATACTTCGCCGTCCAGATAAAAACGCGCCCTGTTTACAGGGTATTATTTGCATGGTATTACTTTAACATGGATTATTATGGAATGAAAGTCCTGATTATGGGATTGGGCCTGCATGGGGGGGGCCTTGAATCGGCCCGTTACCTGCTGCGGCAGGGGGCCGATCTAACCGTTACCGATCTTCGGAACGAACAGACTCTGGCCCCTTCGATTGAACAACTGGAAGCCGCCCGCCGCGAAGAGGGGCGAAACGCCGCCGCAGTTACCTTTGTTTTGGGCAGGCACGAAATGCGGGACTTTCAATCCGCCGATATGGTTATTAAAAATCCCGCCGTGCGTCCCGATTCCCCCTACTTGCGGGACGCCAAACGGATCGAGACCGATATCTCCCTTTTCCTTGCCGCATCCCCTGCCCGCCTTGGCGCGGTAACCGGTTCCAAAGGGAAGTCAGGTACGGCTTCGGCCATTCATTGGGTCCTTGCCAGGGCAAGGGAAGCAGGCATCCTGCCCGGCGCGGCATGGCTTGGCGGTAATATTACCGTTTCGCCCCTGAGTTTTCTTGACAGGCTCGGCGAGGCCGATGATGTAACGCTGGAACTTTCAAGTTGGCAGTTGGGAGACCTTAAAGGAAGGATCGGTCCCACAGGCGGCCCGCTCCTTAAGCCCAAAACGGCGACACTCACCGCCATTATGCCGGATCATCTTGACCGTTATAGCGGTATGGAAACGTATGTTGCCGATAAACGGATCATTTACCAGGGGCAGAACTCGGCGGATTATACTATTGCCGGCGGCGATGAATGGGGACGCCATTTTCATGCGGAAAGCCGGGGGCGACCCCTGGTGTATGCGGCAGCTCCCCTGCCGCAGGGCGTAAGCGGCGGCTGGCTGGAAGACCCCAAGGGGCCCGGCTGTGCCCGGCTTTATGGGCTGCCCGGCTGCGCCGATGGCGCTGTGTTCGATCTGGTTCCGGCGCGGCCCCTGACGCCGGGCCGCCACCAAAAGCTGAACCTCCTTGCCGCCGGGCTGGCTCTGCTGGGCACGGGGCTGCCCGCCGCTTTTGTCCGGGAAAGCCTGGAAACATTCCCCGGCATTGAACACCGGCTGGAACAGTTCCACGTTGCAAACGGCGTCCACTTTTACAATGACAGCGCCGCCACTATTCCCGAAGCCGCGGCGGCGGCGATAGAGGCCCTGGGCAGCGAGGGGCCGGTGGTACTGGTTACCGGCGGCACGGACAAGAACCTTGATTTTTCTCCACTGGTTCAGGCGGCGGGGGAGGCAAAGACCCTTGTGCTTTTGGCAGGCAGCGGCAGCGAAAAATTCCGTGTTCTGCTCGACGGCGCGGGCGTTGCTTACCGGGGGCCTTTTGACTCGCTGGACCGGGCGGTACTCTGCGCGCTGGAAAGCGCCTCGCCCGGCGACCAGGTAGCGCTCTCGCCGGGCTGCGCCAGTTTCGGCATGTTTCTTAACGAATTCGACCGGGGGCAGCAATGGAAAGAAGCGATCCGGCGGCTGGCCTAGGGAAGTAATGATTAACTTGACGCTAATCCGCATCCGTTATAGTTGCGCGTTTCTTTACGCAAATACAGGCAGGAGGCGGTAAATGGATTTGGAAATGCTGCATGAACGGGCGCGGATTATCCGGCAGGTTCGTTCTTTTTTTGACAAGCGTAACTACCTTGAACTTGACACTCCTCTGCTCTCATCTGATCTTATTCCGGAATCCTGCCTTGAGGTTTTTGAGACGGTCCGCCTTGTTCCCGGCGGCGAAAACCGTCCCTATTGGCTTATACCCTCTCCTGAAATCTGGATGAAAAAAATTATCGCCCGGCATCGGACTAACGTTTACCAGATATGCAAATGTTTTCGCAATGGGGAGTCAAGCGGTTTTTTACACAGCCCGGAATTCACCATGCTGGAGTATTACACCATGAATACGGATTATATGGATTCGCTTACCCTTACCGAAGAGTTGGCTGCGCGGCTTACGGAACATGGAGGGCCGGCCTCCTTCCGCCCACCCTTTAAGCGCATAACGGTTGCCGAAGCCTTTGATCGCTTTGCGGGATTTGATCTGTTCAGGGCTGCGGAACAGGCGGGCGGCATGGAGGCTGCGGCCCGCAGGCTGGGGTTGGATCCCCCGCCGGGTATGGGGCTGGGCGGCCTTTACGATTTGATTTTTATTCATGCGGTGGAGCCCCGCCTTGCGGAAGAAGGCCCCATTGCCCTGCTTGATTACCCAGCCTTTGTTTCCTGCCTTGCCAGGCGGGGGGCGGATGGCGTGACCATGGAACGGTGGGAACTGTACTACAGGGGTATAGAACTGGCAAACTGTTACTCCGAGGAAACCGATCCTCAAACAGTACGCCTCTTTTTTGAGCACGAGGCCGCCGCAAAGGGACAATCGGCAATGGTATGCCACCGGGTGGATCATCAGTACTGGAAATTTTTTTTGCCCCAAATGACGGGTAGCGCGGCGTTTCCCCGTTGTTCTGGCGTTGCCCTGGGCCTTGACCGGCTCATCATGGTCCTAACCGGCAGATCGCGTATCGATGCGGCGCTGCCTTTCCCAATAGCATAACAAGAATTTTGTGATCTTCTGCGTAAACAGTAGGTTTTGTGACAACAATCCCAGATTTGGTATCCTGAAATATTTAAGGAAGTACTGATAAAATTCAATCGACGTTACGCTGAGCAACTGTTATTATACCAGACAGGAAAAAATTGCGGAAAGACAAATCCACGATTTCCTGGGGATAAAGTGAGGAACAAAAAACAAAATTTATAATCCATTGACCGGCGAAGCGGCCCGGCTGAATAGGAGGAAATGCCGGTGACCCAAGTTAACATGACAGATGAAACGTGGCTGTCAGTAGAACCAAAACTAGAAAACACTGGTCGTAAGTGGTAAATACTACAGAGCTTGCCTGCGGCTGTTTATTCGTGCCGAAGGGGTTTAATACCTTGCCCTTTAGGGCGAGGTATGTGATTTATCAAATATTTTTGACTGATATTTCACATAACGTTCCGGCTGTTTACACCGCGAATCAATTCCCAAAAATGAGGGGCTTTCTATGCATAATGACTACACTTTGTTTATGCGGCCCTATCCTAACGATAAAAAA
>JAITHQ010000195.1 GCA_031279925.1 Treponema sp.
GCAGCCTACCATTAAGCGGATAGGTACGCCGGGTTGCCCTCCAGTTGCGTATAACGGACTGAACGCGGTTTCAAAGGAGTTCCAGTCGATGCGGTTTGCCAATAAGGCCAGTTCATGCCGGGGGTCTATCAGGTCGGCCAGCAGGGGCCGGAACAGTTCCCGCTGGTTTTGGTCGGGTAAGGCGCCTACCATAACTCCTCCTGTTTTGCCGGGTTGTATGGGGGAAGTATAGCATTTCCGGTCTTTTTATACAGCTCCTTTTGACGCTATTTCTTTGGCTGGTAAGGAGTTAGATTATTGTTAAGGAGCGACTATTTATTTGTCGGATATGAAATTAGCTCATTGTTAAGGAGCGACTATATACAAAACCGGTCTCGCAGACCATGCTTCTGACTGGCAATGGATTTGCTGGGGAAGTTTCCAGCCGATTTTTATATTACCTGGACCAGATAAAAACTTTTGCAATAGGCAAGACCGGCATGTATCGTTTGTGTGTGTGTGGGGGGATGGAAATAGGTCTCATTTCCCTCACCCCCCTCCATATACTCTAAAATAGGCGTTTCCCGCGCTTCTAAAAATCTGCGGTTTTCGCGGTTTCAAATTCCCGTTCAATTTCAACTGATGGTTTTTTTGTTACCAGGCTTACTACCAGAATAACCAGGCTGGAAATGATAAAGGCCGGGAGCAGTTCATACACGTTAAACGCTCCGCCGATTTTGGCTATTACGTTTTTCCATAACACTACCATGACGCCGCCTGTAATCATTCCGGCAACTGCCGCAGGAAAGGTGGTGCGCTTCCAGAATAGGGAGAAAAGGACAAGGGGGCCAAATGCCGCGCCCAGGCCAGCCCAGGCGTAGGACACAACCCGGAATATTGACTGCCCGCCGGAAACGGCGATAATTACGCCAAACACAGTCACCAGCAGCACGGTGATGCGGGCTACCCACATTACCAGGGCATCGCTTGCGTCCTTTTTGAAAATGTCCTTAAAGAGATCATTGGCCAGCGATGAAGACACTATCAGCATATACGAATCCGATGAACTCATACTGGCGGCAAGGATGCCCGAAATTACCACACCGGCGATCAACGGGGGAAAAAAATCAATGCCAAGCAGAATAAAAATATTTTCGGAAGCGCTGGCGGTGTTGAGCGCGTTGGGCATATAGGCCCTGCCGATAAGACCAATGGCAACGGCGGCAACCTGCGCAATAAAGCACCAAATAACCGCAATGTTGCGGGAGCGGGCAATATTGGAAATTTTGTTGATTGCCATAAAACGCACCAGCACCTGGGGCATACCAAAATAACCAAGCCCCCAGGCCATAGTGCTTATAATGGTAAGGAAACCGTAATTGGCCCCCGGCCCGAATACCGGCGCGCCGTTTACCGTCTTTTGCACTCCATCGGCCATTTCCGGCGTGGCAATGCCAAAAAAGTCCATGAAGCGGGGAAAGTTCCGCAAATTTCCGGCAATGCTGGAAAAACCTCCCGCATGAACAATACCAAAAATCAGCACCAAAACCAGGGCGCTTACCATAAGCAGCCCCTGGATTAAGTCGGTCATACCCACCGCCCAAAAGCCGCCGAGCAGGGTGTACAGCATAACGAGGACAGCGCCCAGGACGACCATAGCTACCATGTTGGCGTTAAAGATATAGCCAAACAGTTTACCAAACGTTATGAATTGAGCGCCGACATAAATCGAGAAAAACACCAAACTGATAATTGCGGCAATTGCCAGCAGGATTCGTTTGCCGTCGTGGAACCGCTTACTGAAAAATTCCGGCAAGGTAATAGCATTACCGGCTATTTGCGAATAGGAGCGCAGCCGCTTTGCCACCAGCGCCCAGTTGATCCATGTACCGATGTACAGCCCCAGGGCGGTCCAAAAGGCTTCGCCAATGCCGGTAAAATAAGCCACGCCCGGCAGCCCCATAAGAAGCCAGCCTGACATGTCCGAGGCTTCGGCGCTGATAGCCGCAACCCAGGGGCCAAAACTCCGTTTGGCAAGAAAAAATTCTTCTACAGTGGAATTGCTCCTGCGGGCATACCACAGTCCAATAATAATCATTACCACCAGGTATGCCCCAATCCCAATCAGCGTTTGCGCGTTAACTCCCGGCATTGTTTCCTCCTTAAAAAAACCAGCCAATGCTTGAAAAATTTATGTATCCTGCGTATTGTATAATAGAGGAAGGAAATTCACAATGGGAAGGATAAAAAGCGCGCTGGAAATTGCCCTGGAGCGGACAGACAGCGTTAAAAGCGACCGGGCCAGCATTGACCAATTCGAGGCAAAGCAGCGGGGTAAAAAACTAGCCAATGCTTTTCTGGATGATCCCGGCGCCGGTATTGAAGGCGCATTAAAGCAGGTCCCCCAGGAGCAGCGAAAAAGCCTAAAGCAGGGAATTTTTGAGGTACTGATAGCCCAGATAGCCCTTCCTTTAAGTAAAGATGATGAAAAGCGTATTGCGGCGGCAGGCAAGGGCCTAGAGGCAGTGTTAAACGACAGCCGTTTTGCGGCCCTGTATAAACAACTGCTTCAGGCGCTTTCCCAGTACCTGGACGAGGCCGTCCAGTATGATCAGGCAATTCGCCAACAGTATGCCCCCAAGCTCCGCCAGAAAGAGGATGAACTTTCCCGCCGCATGGGCCGGGAAGTTCGCATCGATCCCTTCCAGGACCCGGAATTTGTCGCTTTTTACAATCAGAATATGAACGCCCTTAAGGCCAATTATCAGGCTGCGGTGGATCAGGTACGGGACGAGGCAACGCGGCTGTTTGATCTTACCGGACAGTAGGCCCGAAGGGGCGTAGCTGAAAAACGTCAGCACGGCGCAGCGCCAGTAGTTGCCACAGTATGCAAAACCGGTAGGCGGCCTTTAGAGCCCGGGAATCGGGATTTTTGCGGTCTATTGGCCGCAAAAATCCACAATTTGAACAGGCTCTTAGGCCGCCGTATGTGCGCCGCCCAAACAACGCCCAATTTATCTCTAGGCGCCAGGCGCCGTTTTCTGGATTACTTGCTGTTTACTGGGACCCTATCCAGATACCCTGCCCGGCGACCGGAGCGCGGCCTTTCTTTTTTTGACGGCTTTTCCCGCGCTGCATGGATTACACCGCGTCCCCGGAACGGAAAAGGCTTACGGTCAGGACGCTTTCAGAAGCAGGAAATGCAGCGGAAACTGCGGTACGGCTTTTGATACGCTACACGATTTGGATCGCGGCGGCGTTTCCTGTATCCACGCGCAGCTTGCCCCGCAGACCGGCCTGGGCCGGCCAGGTAATAATATAAATTGAAAGCAAAAAAATCCGCAAACAAACACGAATCATACCACATTGCCGTTAGTCGCAATATTCGTGTCCATGCGCGTAATACGCTGTTACAGTTCTATTTAAAAAAACTCGTTAAA
>JAITHQ010000002.1 GCA_031279925.1 Treponema sp.
TTTCCAGAACGGCGACCGCCTCATCGGAATAGACCTTGGGCCTGCCCCCGCCGGGTTTTCGCTTTCGTTTGGGCCTGGCTGCCGTGAGTTTGACGGTTTTCCCTTCGACCCGGGCCAGGCAGGTTCCACCCCAGTTTGCCAGGATGTGGAGGGCGTACTTGCGGTTGTACCCGGTGGTTACCGTGAACTCGTCCAGGATGGCGGTTTTGCCCTTCCGGTCCGCAGCGCGGTAGCGTTGTGCCGTTACCGCGGTGATTGTTCGTTTTGTGTACATATCTAACCCCATTCGGCTTCACCTCTCGTGAAACCAGTGTAATTTTTTGGGTTAGATTTTTATTATGACGCTTCCGCCCTTCTTGGGTTAGATTAATTATGTCGCAATTCGCCTCCTTGACTAAATAGACAATTTCCATAACACTATAAAGTAATGTATTCGGGAGGTTTTTAGATGAAAATTCATTTTTTGGTTATGATTGCAGTTGTTCTGGCGGTGTCCGCCTGTAGTTCAAGCCCCAAGGTCAAGCGCGTTGACGCGGACAGCCAGATCGATCTAAGCGGGCGCTGGAATGACACTGATGTACGCAAGGTCTGCGATTCCCTTATTAGGGATTGCCTTGACAGTGACCGGGTGGCCCAATTTATTCAGCGGTTTTCCGGCCAGCACGACGGCAGGCTGCCTACCGTAATCGTAGGTTCTTTTAAAAACAACAGCAGCGAACATATCGATACGTCTATTATTTCCAAAACAATGGAGATAGCTATTGTTAATAGCGGCAAACTTGAATTTGTCGCCGGCAGCGATACCCGTACCGAAATCAGGGCCGAGCGGGAAGATCAGCAGACGAATGCCAGCGAGGCAACCGCCTCCGCATTGGCTAACGAAACCGGGGCGAATTTTATGCTTACCGGGGCGGTAAAAATGATAGAAGACCGGTCGGGAAATGCGTCGGTACGGTCCTATTTTGTCAGCGCGGAGTTGACCAACATCGAAACCAATACACGGCTATGGATGGGGGAAAACAACGAAATTAAAAAACTTATCACACGCCCCAAGGCAAAATTATAACAGCCTTTTTTATAGAAGGAACTGCTGGTGGCTTATCCGCTGATATTCAAAAAAAACTGCCTTTGGTTTTTGCCGGTGCTTTTGGCCTTGGCCCTTGCAGGCTGCGCCGGTTCCCCTTCGTCAAAAAGCACCGCCGCGCCGCTGTGGGTAACAAATACCGCCGGGGCATATCCCAACAGCGAATGGCTCTGTGTTGTTGAATCGGCGGCGGACAAAAAATCCGCCGAAAGCGCCGCCTTGTCCGGCCTTGCCCAGGTTTTCCGGGTGGATTTAAATTCCGTCACCAATGCAAACCGGCAGTTTGCCCAGGCCCTTGGCAAGTCGGGGGGAAAAAAGGTGGCTATATCCTCGGAAAGCAAAGATTTCGCCCAGGAGCTTGTCAGTACTTCCGCTGTTTCGGGCCTTGTAGGGGTTATAACCGAATCGTGGGCGGCCAGGGACGGGACGGTTTTTGCCAACGCCCGCATGAACCGGCGGGAATGTGCCGCGCGGTATGCGGCGATGATACACGAAAACGAAAATGTTATCAGGCAGGCAAAGGAAGAAGCCGCCCGGAATCCACAGACATTCGAAGCCTTCGAACTGCTTGGTTTTGCCGTCAATATTGCCCAGGCTACCGACAATTTTTATCTGCTGCTTACCGTACTGGATCCTTCCGCCATATCCAAACGTCCTGAGTATGGAAACGCCGAGGCGCTTAGGAGTCTTGCCCAAAACGCCGCCCGTTCCATTGTTGTTACGGTACAGGTTGACGGGGATGAGGGGGAGCGTATCGCAAAGGCTTTTGGCAAATATTTTACGGAGCGGGGCTTCAGAATAGATGCCGGCGGATCCAACCCCTACCGGCTTTCCGCTGTTTTTGGGCTGGAGGACCTTGAAATGGGCAACTCCCGCAATAAATTTGTCAGATACATTCTGATTTGCTCGGTAAAAAATAAAGAAGGCGTCGAAGTTTTTTCCCTTTCGGAGAACGGCAGGGAAGGTCATCTTACCTATGCGGAAGCCAGACAGCGCGCCTTTCGCGTTGCCGAAACCTCAATCGGCTCCACAGGGTTTACCATGAAATTTGACGCATATCTTGCGTCATTATTACAATAGTATTGTTCGGAAACCAGCCGGGTTCCGAACAAACCAATAATACGAAGGAGGCAGAATATGAAATCTGTCAAACAACTGTTTGTATTGCTTGCGGTGTTCGCGGCAATAACCGTCTTTGTGGCCTGCAAGTCATCGGCCAAACCCGCGCCGGGCATTAAACTAAATTCTGAAGTAAAAACCGTAACGGTTGAACACAAAGGAACGGGACTTGGCATTGACAGCCTGCCCCAATGGCTTACCGAGTACATTCAGCGGAATGGTACCCGCAGCGTTGAGGCGCTTCCCGACTATAAAAATACCTATGTGGTTATTGCCGAAGAGCGGGGGCCGGAGTTGCAGCAAGTTATTACCTGGGTGAATAACTTCAACGCCCAGCAGCAGATTGGCGCTACCATCAATACCCGTGTGGCCTCGATATTTAAGGCAAATGAAAACAAGCTGCCCGATCAGGAAGAGTCACGCCGCAAGTATGACAACGCGATCAATACGCTGGTAACCGCTTCGTACAGTGGGGCCAGAAAAGAGGCCGATTGGTGGATCAAGCAGCGGATTACCGAAAAGGGCAAAGAGCCGGAGATACGGTATACCGCTTATGTTATTTATACCATTGACAAGTCCTTCCTTTTGGAGCAGGTACGGGCCGAGATAGGCAAACTAAAAAATGAAAACATCGAACTTGCCGCGGCTTTTGACGCTATTACCGCGCAGTTGCTGGAAAAAGGACTGGAGTGGGAATAAGCGCTCAGCCGGGCGTCAAGTTAATCAGCGTTGCCCTAAAAATGCATAAGCTATTTGAAACCAGGGCCGCCAATCAGCGGCCTTTTTTGGTGCGCCCGGCATGGGCGGGTAACTTGGCGGTGAAAGTCGGCTATGCGCTTGGTAGTAAGAAACATTAGCTGAAGGCAAGGGTGTCCGTTGCGAGGCGGAATCTGAAGGAAGCCGGAGGCAAAATCCTGAACCGACGAACAGGAACCGTATAGAAGGCAAAGACAGGGCGGACGAGTTTGCCAAAAACAAAACGAAGCCCTCACAGGTATAAAAGAAAAGCCTGAAACTACCCGAACCCTGAAATGTAAATGCGGCGGTTGCATGGGAGGAAGGTTATCGGCCCTTACCTGGGGAGGTCTCGCAAGGCCGGTCAAAAAGAAAGCCGGAACCCGTACAGCGATGTACGGCTGAATTGCGGGAAGTCAGCAGAGGCATAGTACCGCAAAGGGGGATGTCCCGAGTGGAGGGAGCCCGAGCGGAGCGGGAAGGAAGTGGAACGATGTGTGGAGAGCGGAAAACGCCGGGAAAGACCGGCGGCAGCCGGGCAGAGGGTAGGGTGGAAACCGCAGGACAGGCCGGAGCGCGGGGCATGCGGAAACGAAGTTTCCGAAGACACAGGGAACCGCCAACGGAGACAGCGCGGAAGTGCTGGAAAAGGTGTTGAGCGAAGAGAATACGGTTGACGCCTGCGAGCGGGTGGTACGAAAGGGTGGGAGCGCCGGAGTAGAGGGGATGAGGGCGGAGGAACTGGAAGCATACCTGATAGGGCATTATCGGGAACAGGCGGACGGCATACGGGGCGGGTGGTACAAACCGGAACCGGACGGAGGGAAACGGCAGCTTGGGGTGGCAACGGTGATAGACCGAATGGTACACCAGGCGCTGGTACAAGTATTACAACCGGAGTTTGAGCCGACATTTTCGGACAGCAGTTACGGGTTCAGGCCGAAACGAAGCGCCCGGCAAGCGATAGAGCGGGCGCGGCGGAACGGTGAGGAAGGGATCGACCGAAAAGATTAACCGGAAAGCGCGGGAGGCGCAAAACCAGCTTGAATCGTTCGGCTTGCTGAAACTGCGGACGTATACCGGCATCATCGGTGAAGCGGTAGAAACGCTGTCACGGTTTATCAGTGTTGACCTGTCCGCCTTCAAAGACATTCAGGTTGAGCGCATACGCTTTTTCAGTAATGAACTTGTCGGCCTTAAGAATTCGGTGGTCAAGGCAAGCTACGTATTGTCCTGCCTCGCGGTAGGCGTCACCACCGCCGTCAACGACCGTTTCCCGTATAAGGACACGCCGCCCATTTTTAAAACCATCGGCGCTTTCGGCTTGAAAATACCCGCAAACGACCTGCCTAATATAGTCGTTCTACATTAAAACATCTAACACCAATAATTGTAAATTGCCGTTTCAAGCAATCCGTACAGGGGAGCTATATCACGTAAATTGCGTTTCATGTTTGCCCAATCCTTTTCTATGGGATTGAAGTCCGGTGAATATGGCGGTAA
>JAITHQ010000051.1 GCA_031279925.1 Treponema sp.
CTTGCGTGTTTCGCTTCTTCCAGCAGCCCTTCGATGTAGTCTTTGTTGATAAAGATGTCCTGGGCGCCGGTTTTCGGCCGCCCTCCGGCGCGTACCGTGCTATTTGCCATGTTCCGCTCCTTTGAGTTCACCGGATATGGCGGTCTTCACCGTTACCTGGGGAATATTGCCGAGCTTGCCGGTGAGAGCGTTAATATCGTCCAGTTCCCCCATCACCGTGAGGGAAACCACCGATACTTCCTCATGGTCAAAGGGAATTCCCATGCGGCCTTTGATGATGTTCCGGTAGGCCGCCACCGTTTGGTTAAACGCTGCCTGGCTTTGCAGCGGCTGTTCCAGCACCGCGCCGATTACCCCGATTCGTTTCATACCCGCTCCTTCGCCGTGTCCTTGCCCGCGCAAAACAAAAAGCCCCCGGCGGACGCCGGGGGCGGAATACGCAAAACCGGGATAGGGAGAAATTCCCCCAAGAACGCGCCGGTTGTGAATTCGCCCTCGGCAAACCAGAACCTGTCTTGGTTCGCAAGGAACAAACGCTGTATAGGTCCACATCCGGCAAGATCGCTCTCGCCGCGTATGGATTCAACTTAAAGTATATGCGGGGTATTAACTTCCCGCAAGGCGTACGGGACTGGCCATCAAGTTCCCCGCCAGCCTTCGCAGCGGAGCATCATCTTACTTTTATAGAAGAAAACCACGCGCCGCTTTTTGCGCCGCTTTTTGCGCCGCTTCATTGCGTCGTACAGCGCAAAACCCCGCTGCTGTCATCATCCCCGGCCCCTTGGTAAAATCAGGCAAGAAATTGGTAAGATTGTGTCTTGAATTTCCCGCCGGCAGGATGTAATATCCTCTCATCAACTATGCAGAGGAAGCCATGCTCAAACGGTTCAATTTACCCGACAGTCCTTTGGAAACAGCCTTAATGCTCACGAGTGACCGGTGGAAGGTCCTCATTGTACAGGAACTGCTGACCGGAACCAAGCGTTTCGGTGAACTGCGAAGGGCCCTGGCCGGTATTTCCCCAAAAGTTTTAACAGACCATTTACGCATTATGGAGGAATACGGTTTGGTGAGCAGAACAGTCTATGCGGAAATGCCGCCCAGGGTTGAATATTCACTAACCAGGCTGGGGCAAAGCATCAGCGCTATCCACCACGCAATGCGGCGATGGGGTGAACGGTTCCAGAATAAAGACGGAAACCGCGATGAGCAAACCCATATCGCCTGGGTGCAGGACCTCGCGGAACACGGGCAGAAGCCGGTCCCGGCTGCCTATCAATGCCGGATGCTGCTGTACACGGTTTGAGATTATTTCTATGCAGGATGAAACTCTCCCGCTTTAGCCCCCCGCACGGGAAATAATCATCTCCACGATTTTTCCCCCGATGATTCCGCCGGCAAACATTCCGGCAAGACCAATAAGGCCGCCCCAGCCGTGGGGAACCGGTAACGGCAATCGCAGCAGGCTGAATATAATGCCAATCACGATGCCTGAACCCAGACAGGATAGTAAATGTATCATGGTTTTGGCTCCTTCAAAACGGGTTTTCATTGATTTTCATTTATCCGCTCCAGTGCTTTGGAGAAACAAGCGGAGAATAAATTCCAGTCATGAAATCCGGGCTCCTCCCAATATTCATGTTTGATCTGTAGGCTTTCCAGATATACATGAAAATCCCGGTTGGAATCGGCCAGAAAATCCGCTGTTCCGCAGGCCAAATATATGCGGGGCAGTGTTTCCGGCGTTTTAGCAAATTTTTTAACCAAATCTCTGGGGCCGGTATTGCTCCTCAAGTCAGTCGCCGGGTTCCCGAAGATATGCCGGTAATACTCGCATGATCCGATCCCGTCTGCGTCCTTTTCACCTTCTTTCATTTGTGACGCTTCTTCAACGATGTTGACCGGGCAAGAAAGGGCGATGATGTTTCCGAATATGTCTGGCCGGGAAAGTCCATTGTGCAGCGCGCCGAAGCCGCCCATGGAATTCCCGGCAATAACAGTATCTTCCCGCCTGCAAGAAAGGGGGAACAATGTGCGGCAGAAGGCGGGAAGTTCCTCACAGATAAAGTCCTCGTAGCGGTAATCAAGAACGCTGTCGTTCAGGTAGAAACTGTTTTCCCCGCAAGGCATAAACATGGCATAGCCGTATTTTTCGGCGAGACGGGGCAGGGGAACATTGGTAAGCCATGTTGTCTGATTTTCCGCAAACCCATGGAGAAGATACGCCGGTTTGAAAATCTCCGGCGCTTTCATTCCCGGCAGTACGTCCATTGGAACCACCGCAGCCAAATTTACCTGACGCCGTAAAGCGCCTGAAAAAAAGGTGATTTGAAAAACAGCCATGTTTCCTCCTCTATCCAGGACGGCCCGCAGGCTTGCTATACTCCTGCCATCCTATCCAAAAAGGCAAAGACCTTTTCCATATTTTCCGGGCTTTCAAACTGTTTATCCGCATGGTCGGCGGTTTCCAGTATATCAAATTCTACCCGGTCAGCGCCGCATACTGAACGTATCTTTTCCACGAAGATTTTTGACTGCTGCCAGGGAACCAGATGATCCCGGCGTCCATGCTGAATCAGCATAGGCGGCATCCCCTGGTGGACATAGGTCATGGGATTCGCCTGCTCTACATAACCAGGATCCAGCTTTGTTATCTGTCCGCCCAGATAACGGGATTCTGGAGAATCAGCGGCGTTGTGATCTTCGGGCCCCAAACCGTTCTCGTGCAGTTGGGAATCCATAAGCAGAAAAGCGGTTGGCGGAAACCAGGCCACGCCGGCCTGAACATCGCTTGAAAAACCAACATTCCCCAGAGCAGGATCATCAAGCTCGCGCCGCCCGGTAAGTACACATACCATTGCTGTATAATTGCCGCCCGAAGAGTCACCGGTAGCGAAAACATGATCGGGGTCGATATGATATGCCGCGGCATTTGCCCTTAAAAAACGCAAGGCCGCGCGAACATCGTGAATACCCGCGGGAAAGACCGCCTCGCCGCTCAGCCGGTAGTCAAGGCTCGCCACCGCATACCCGCGTTTTACGCCTTCTAAAAAAGGCTGTACCTGACAATCGGCTTTGTCACAGGAGGCAAAGGCCCCGCCGTGGATAAAAGCGATAAGCGGGAACGGCCCCGCTCCCCCTTCGGGAAGGTAGAGGTCCAGCTTCTGCGCTTCGGAAGTCCGGGAGTAGGAAACATCAAGGTACTTCCTGGTAATAAACGAATGATCGGCTCTTGGTATCATGTCCATGTCAGTTATTCTCCTTTATTTTTTTCCGCAAGATATTTTTTTTCAAGGGCTGCGCGAACCTGGGGCATATATTTTTCGACATTCATGGCGAAGATGAGCGCCAGCAGCACCGCGCTTAAAATACAGCCGAGCCAGCCAAAGGCAAAGTTAATCGCGCTTTTTGCGGCTTCTGTCTGTTCCGCCGCGCCTCCGGCATAACCGCCCGCCGCTATCACCCATCCCGCGATGCCGGTTCCCAACCCGATCCCGATTTTGGAGCCGAAAGACTGCGTCGCCGACATAAGGCCCTCGGTCCGGAGGCCCGTCTTCCACTCGCCGTAATCGGTAATATCGGCGATAAAGGCAATTTGTCCGGCAAAGAGCGGACCAAAGCCTATACCGCGGACAATGGTTCCTATAAGCACAATGGTCTTATCGCCATCCGCGATGCCCTGGATGAAAAAGCCTATTATAGAGATGGCGCACCCAAGAACCATAAACCAACGCTTACTTATTCTGGGCGCGGCAAAGGGCAGGAGAATCAGCATAATAAGGCCCGGAAGCTGTCCTACACTCATCAATGCAGCCGTAAAACCGGGTTCGCCTATGATATTATTTACATAGAAAATGGTTGAACCGATAGCGCTTGCATTGATAAGAATCGTTACCATGCCTATGAAAAGAATTAGCCAGAAATATTTGTTCTTGAGAACGGCGGGGATAGCCTCTTTCATCCGCGGTTCTTCATGCCTCAGTTTGCCCGTGTCCGCATCAATACCCACTTTCTCTTTAACACCCAGAAACATTATAAGGATGAGAAGCCCGGCAGCAAGGCCCAGAATAACAGAAGTTCGGGGCCAGCCTATATTCATTACCGCGGGGACAATTACGGCGCCAAAAATAATTGTGGAATTATTGAATAGGCCCCCGACTGACACAATGGCTGTGCGGTCGTTTGTGTCCAATGTCAGGCGGGCAAGAAGTGAAGTACTGGCGATGCCAAAAATCGTGTAGGCAATACAGGTGAGCAGGGTGTAAGTGATATAGGCATAGACTAATTTTCCTGTGCCGCTCCACCCCATAGGTACATTAACCACCAGAATAATGCCTATGGTGATTAAAGGCGCGGCAGCCAAAAGCCAGGGCCGGCATTTACCCCAGCGTGTGTTTGTCTTATCCACTATGCCACCCATAAGAATATCGGTAATGCCGTCGGGAAGACGGGTCAAAAACAGCATGGTACTTACCGACGCCATCCCCATGAGGGCTGTATCCGTATAATACGGAAGCATGAAGGTAGCAAGCAGCACACTCACTACATTCCCGCCCATGATGCCGGCTCCGTACAAAATCTTGGTTGATATAGATGTTTTGTCATACTCGTTCAACTGTCTAGCCATTTTATTCCTCCGCCGCACCGTTTGTATTTGAAGCGTATTTTGCGCTTCTTAGGTCATAATAAATCATATCGTGTTAGTGTCAAGGAAAAAAAAGAATAGAGGGCAGTAGTTTAGCGGTAACTATATAAGTATCTATACAGTAACCATTGGAGGAAAATATTCCCGCCCCCAAAATAACTGCTTGTATGTAATACGCATCAGGCTCTAGCAGTTTGTTGCGCTTCGCGCTTAAACCCGCAAAAAATCGACTGACAGACTCCTAGGGAAGCGCTGATTAAAGAGACTCCCATGCAAAATCAACGAATCATATATTTTTTTACCGCAGATGACACGGATTGCGCTCCTTCGGTTCGGTACGGATTTAAACCACAGATGACACAGATGTACACAGATTGCGAACCTTCGGTTCGACGCTGATGTTGTTTCTACTCATCTGTGCCATCCTTTTTATCTGTGTAATCTGCGGTTCCCCTGATAACTGTTTTTTTACTACAGAAACTGCGGAAACCGCACGGAAAAGGACTTCCTTTCTGCGTCCCTTCCGTCTGCCTGCGGCAGGCAGGTGTCTTCCGTGGTTCGGTTCGCTTTAATCAGCACTGCCCTCGCTCTATATACAGGTGAACGCGCCGTCGATTACAAAATCGGAACCGGTGGTAAAGGCGCTGGAATCACCGGCAAGGTAGACCGCAATGGCCTGAAGCTCCTCCGGTTTACCCAGCCGCTTGAGGGGCGACATCGCATTCCATTGCCCGATCAAAGGCTTCAAGGCCGGCGAATTCAGCGTCAGGTCTGTACCGATGTAGCCGGGGCTGATGCTGTTCACCCGTACCTTTTTCAGCGCCCATTCCACTGCCAGGGACTTGGTCAGTTGAATCACTGCCGCTTTTGACGCGTTGTAGGAACACTGGGGCTGCGGCACATTGACGATATGCGCCGACATGGACGCGGTGTTGATAATAGAGCCGCCCCCCTGCTTGATCATCACCTTTCCGGCGGCCTGGGCGGTTAGGAAGACGCCGGTCAGGTTTACGCCGATTACCTTGTTCCAATCATCCAGGGTCATTTCCTCGGCGGGAATATTCATGCAAATTCCCGCATTACAGAACGCCGCGTCGATCCTGCCGAAATCCTTTAGGATCGTATCAATCATACTGTTCACGCTGGCGGGATCGGTAACATCCGCTTTAACGGCGATTATTTTCTTACCCGTTTCGGCGGCAATTTTTTCCGCCGCGACCCTGGCAGTATCAAGGTCGGTATCCGCCAACGCCACATTTGCCCCGGCCTCGGCCAGCGCGAGGGCTATGCTGTAACCTATGCCCCTGGCGCCGCCGGTAACAAATGTCTTTTTGTTGTCAAGCCGCAGTTTTTCGATTATTCCCATGATTTTAGCTCCTTTATTTGAAGCGTATTTTTCGCCTCTCAGATTATAGTAAATCGTATCTTAACTATTGTCAAGAAGAAAAGAATAGCGGGTGGTATTTTAGAGGTAGCTATTAAATATCTATTCAGTAACTATTGGTTAGATTCAGAAAGGGTCAACAAAAATTGAATTTCTTAGAGGGTATTATATTAAGGCCTTGGCAATATCAGGCAAGAAATTGGTAAGATTATGTCTAGCGCGTCCCCCATCCCTCCGGTAAAGTAAAACCCAAAATGACAGGAGCATATATGAAAAAGAAGCTATCTATCGCGTTCTGCGCGGCGCTGCCATGCGCGGTATTGCTGCTTATCGCGGCAGGCGGCAGAGAGGCGCGGCAAAGCGACGCCGGACAAACCATCACCGCGAATACAAGCGAACCCCATGCAGACGGTGAATCAGCGCCGGCTACAGGTAAAGCGCTGGTTGGCATCGGGCGGGGCGCTGACCATGCCGCCGTTACCGCGCAGGCAATCGCAAACGCCGGGGGCCTTGAACGCGTCGTCAGCAAAGGCGATACCGTTATTATCAAACCGAACCTTTCGTCATCGAGGGGAACGCCGTCCTATCCGGGCAACACCGATTACCGCATCGTGGCGGAGGTCGTCCGGCAAGTGCGCTCCCTGGGAGCCGCTCGCGTCATCATCGCCGAAGGCGCGGGCACCGGCACACCCCTCTCCGCCCCGCTCATTACCCAAATCAGATACAACACCATCGCGGGCGTGGAATTTCTGGACCTCAACACCATCCCGCGGGAGGACTGCTATTATGTCCGCTCTCCCCAGGGGCTCACCCGCGAGCCGATCTATATGCCGAAAATCTATGTGGACGCGGATGTTGTCATCGGTGTGCCGAAATTAAAAACAAACTATGCCGTCGGCCCCTCCCTGGGCCTCAAAAACGGATTCGG
>JAITHQ010000081.1 GCA_031279925.1 Treponema sp.
AGTCCACGGATTACACGGATTAACGCGGATTTTCGGTACCAAAACCCTTCTAATCCGTGAAAATCCGTGGATTTTTCCTCTCTCAATTTTCATTTCTCCATTTAATCAGCGCTTCCTTACATTCAGGCCGGTAATTCCCAGCCGCCGCGACGCCCCCGCTTTATCAGCCAAAAACCTCACCGGCAAGCGGAATCGATTCCATTGCCCCTTTGCGGGAAACGGCAATTGAAGAGGCTTTGCAGGCAAGCGTCAACGCCTGCGGAACAGGCATATTTTTTTCCCGGGCTGCAATAAAATAGCCGGTAAAGGTGTCGCCCGCGCCGGTGGTGTCCGCAACCGGCAGGTCGATAATATCGCCTTTTGCTCTGGTTTCGCCAAAGCCATAATACGCGCCGTCCTTCCCGGCAGTAAGGATTATTTCCGCCCTGGGGAAGCGCCGTACCAGCCGGTCGAGCGCCGCCGGCGGAGTCGTATCCGGCGGCAGGCCGGCCAGGGCCGCGCCTTCAATCTCGTTGACAAAAAATATATCCGCCAAATCAAGCGGCAGCTTTTCAATTTTTTCATTACAGGGGGAAGGGTTAAGGCATACCCTCATACCCTTTTCTTTGGCACATTCCATAATCTCCCGGACATGGGAAATTTCGTTCTGTAAAACAACCAGATCGCCGGCGCTGAATTCCGCAATGGTTTGACGGATTTCTTCCAGGGTAATGGCCCCGTTGCCGCCGCTGTAAAGGACAATGGCGTTTTGCTTGTTCCGGTCAAGCTGGATTATCGCCTGGCCGCTTGCCCCTTCGTATTGAACAACCCGCTCTGTATTAACGCCGTATGATTGCAGCAGTGTTAACAGAAATTGTCCGTCCGCCCCGATTTTTCCGGCCATGTAAACCGGCATTCCCGCCTTTGCCAAAGCCGCCGCCTGATTCGCCCCTTTGCCCCCGGCGCTTTTTACAAGAGACTCGCTGCCAATCGTTTCGCCGGGGGCGGCAATATGATCCACAGAAAAAATTAAATCAATATTTAAAGAACCAAAAACAAGAATTTTCATGGACGCGAATGTATACTCCTTATAGTTTTTTTACACTGTTACGGATAATTAAATCCCCCGCCACCAAGACTTTTTCGGGACTCGTTTGCCCGATACCATCAATTTTGTCCGAGACCCTTTCCAGCGCGCGTTCTCCTATTTGATGGGTGGAAACTTTAACTGTGGTTAAAGGAGGCTCGGTAATGCTGCTCGAAGGCAGATCATCAAATCCTATAATACTGATAGTATCCGGTATGGTATAGCCCCGATCCCGTAACGCTTTAATGCAGCCATAGGCAATAATATCGTTCATGCAAACAAAGGCGGTGGGGAGCGTTTTGGTTTTTTTAAGATACCGGTCCATGTCAACACTGCACTGATCATAAGCCGGGTCCACGCTGACAATGCACTGTTCCTGCACCGGAAGGGAAAAATATTCCATGGCCTCCCGGAATCCAATATCCCTCATTTTAAAATTCCTCGTCTCATAAGCGCTTCTGACCAGCCCTATACTCCGGTGGCCGCAGTTGTATAGATGCTGAATGGAACGAAAAACCCCGTCGGTATTATCCATATCAATACAATCAAAAACCGCGCGGGGAAAATGAGTGTCGATAAATACTATTGGCCGGGACAGCGCCGTAAAAAAATCAAGCTCGTGGGCATTAAGCTCGGTTCCCAAAACAATAAGGCCGTCAGCGGCGGCTTTCTGCTGTGAATCAATAATTTCCTCTATCGGCGCCTTGTTAAAAAAAGAGACCTCCAGTTTACACTGCCTTTTTTTGGCCCCCCGCTCGATCCCCTCAAGGTATTCTGTAATAAAGGCGTTGTGCCGCTCATTGACAATATGCCCATGCTTGGCGATTTTCAGCAGCCTGATGGTAATATCCCCGTTTACCCGGTACTGCCCTGCGGAAGGAACTTGTTTATAGCCCATTTCCCCGGCAATATTGATGATCCGCTGCCTTACCTCGGTACTGATACCGGATTTATTGTTTAGGGCCAAAGAAACGGCGGAAGGCGAGACTTCCGCCATTTTTGCTATATCTATGATGCGCGGCTGCATGGTTTATTGTAGGTGATTGTGGATTCCTTGTCAATAAAACTACGATTTTTTGGTTTTTTATAAAATTTTTTAGTAAATTTACCGAAACGCCTATTTAATTCATTGTGCCATATAGAGTTATGAAAATCTTAAAAATCGACAAAAAATTGAGAAAAAATCAAAAAACAGTTGACAGAAAATAATTTTAATGAAATACTGGCTATAGTTTTAGTAAGAGGCTTAAGAAATTACTAAAAATATTCGATATTTAGAGGATATATTATGGAACAAGACAATGAAGGTTTGCTGCGGCGCTTGCGGAAACCCGCCGGGCCGGTTGACGTGGTGATCGACACAGATACCTACAACGAAATAGATGACCAATATGCGCTGGCTTATCTTATAAAATCCCCGGAAAAATTAAATCTCAAAGGTATCTATGCCGCGCCTTTCTTTAACCAGAATTCTTCCGGTCCCGCAGACGGTATGGAAAAAAGTTACAACGAGATTTTTAATGTGCTTGAGCTAATGGGGCGGGATGATCTCAAGGGGATTGTGCAGAAAGGCTCCGCCGCTTTTCTCTCGTCCGAAACAGAACCGGTTGAGTCCCCTGCCGCCCGGACCCTTGCGGAACTGGCGATGGGTTATTCTTCGGAGAAACCTCTGTATGTAATTGCGATTGGGGCGATAACCAATATAGCTTCGGCGCTGCTTATTAAGCCTGAGATACAGGACCGAATCGTTATTGTCTGGCTTGGGGGCAACGCCCTGCACTGGCCTGACAACAAAGAATTTAACTGCTATCAGGATGTCGCGGCGGCCCGGATCGTTTTTGACAGCGGCGCCGCCCTGGTGCAGCTTCCCTGTATGGGGGTGGTTTCCGCTTTCGCAACCAGCGGCCCGGAGCTGGAGTACTGGCTGCGGGGAAAAAACAAACTCTGCGATTACCTGGTGGATTATACTACCGCATCCGCCCTCAAAGACGGCGGACTTCCAGACTGGACCCGTGCCATCTGGGACGTAACTGCCGTTGCATGGCTTTTGGACGGTGATTTTATGCTGGACCGGCTGGAGCACTGCCCCATTCCGGAATACAATCATCATTACAGCATTGATCCCCGCCGCCATTTCTACCGCTATGTGTATCATATCAACCGGGACAAACTCTTTGAGGCCCTGTTTAACAAACTGGCCAAATAATGGTGCATTTATACAGCAATGTATAGATATATTTTTTAAGTGGAGGAAGAAAATGAAAATGGTAAAAATGAGAATGGCGGGTGTGGTGGTACTGTCACTGCTGGTTACGGCTCTTGCCTTTGGGGGCGGAAAAGGCGACAAGAACTCATCGGGGGGGGGGGGGGGGAGACCATTACCTGGTTGACCCTTGGACCCGGTGAGGCCCCGCAATGGGAAGGCTTATTGCCGCCGATATTGGAACAGTATTATAAAGAAACAGGCGTCCGGGTAAAGGCCGAATATTACGCCTTTGATGATCTGTTCCAGGTCATTGAGGTAAAGATCGGCAGCGGCTCCAGGGATTATGATCTGATCAGTGTGGATGTCCCTATGGTCGCCGGTTACGCGCAACGTGGTTATCTTGAACCAGTAGACAGATTTTTTACTGACACTGAGAAAAAACAGTTTATTCCTTCGGCTCTGGCCGCCGGTTCATGGAAAGGTGTTTTTTATGCTCCTGCCATGAATACTTCCGCCCAGCTCCTCTGGTACAACAAGGATCTGTTGAATCAGGCGGGTGTAAAAATCCGCGACAGCAGTGTTACCAACAGGCTTACTTATGAAGAAATCGTAGATTACACGAAACAGGCCCTGGCGAAACTGGACCCTGACGGCAAGAATGGAATTGCTGGTCTTATGTTCCAGCAGGTAAGCCGTACCTATCAGATGTGCGCTGTTGCCAACAGTCTGGGTGAAAAATCCATCGGCGATGACGGCTTTACCGTGGAAGGGGTTATCAACAGCCCCGGATGGGTCAAGGCCATGACCTGGTATCAGGACCTGTATAAAAACGGTCTGGCGCTCAGGGGATATACCGCTGATGAAGTAAGCGCCCTGTTTAACTCAGGCAAAGTTCTGTTTATGATCGGTGGAACGTATTCTACTGTTGCTATTTCAGCTACCAACTATGGCTATGCGCCGGTTCCCGCCTTTAAGGGTTATGAAAACAAAGTCGGTTCCGCTACTGGAAGCTGGCACTTCGGAATCAACAAAGCGTCTACCAGAAAAGAATTGGCCGCTGATTTTATTAAATGGCTCTCGATTGGAGCGGGAAATCCAGTCTGGCTGAAAGCGAATAACGACGTTCCCTCTACCCAGACAACGATCAATACGCTTTTGAATGATCCAAACGCGGATCCTATTATGAAAATCTCCGCCTATGAAGCGGCAAATACCGCAGTCCC
>JAITHQ010000187.1 GCA_031279925.1 Treponema sp.
ATGATAGAGCCGGTGTAGGCCGCTCGAATCGAGATTGAAAGCCTCCTTTACAAAAGCTATTATTGAACAAGAGGAGTCAGGCATGAACAGCGCGAGTTTTCTTGAAATGCTGCCCCTAAGCGGCATTGCCAAATATGCGGGAGGGCAGCCTAAAGACGCCCTGCCGTTTACCGGTTACCCCCGGCAGCACCCTTCCGAAAAGGACAAACTGATCCTGGTATATGATCCCCTGGGGCCCAGCCCTACGGTTCTGGAATTCCGCCTTGAGGATGTACTTTTTGTGGAGGAGATTCCCCAGGCGGTAACCGAGGCAGGGGAGGGCGTACCGCTGGTAAAACTCTGGATTCGCCGGGGCGCGCATGGGGTTATCCTTGAGCCCTTTGAGGTGAATGATCCCATACAGTTCGCCAGCAAGGTCCGCGACATCAGAGAGCGTTTTCTGGAGAATAACCAGCAGTCAGGTCTCTAGCAAATGGATGCACGGAGTAATCCGCGTTTTTTTGTGAAAGGGGATTCGGGCCTTGTCCGTTGCGAATTGTGCCCCCACAGGTGTTCTATAAAAAGCGGAGGGTTTGGCCTTTGCAGGGTACGGGGCAATAAAAACGGCAAGGGCAGTATTCCACTGTATGGCATGGTAAGCGCCCTTGCCCTGGACCCGGTTGAAAAAAAGCCCCTGTACCATTTTCGTCCCGGTACTGCTATTCTCTCCGTTGGTTTTGCAGGCTGTAATCTTCGCTGCCCCTTTTGTCAGAACTGGCGTATCTCCCAGAACACCAATATTGCGGGTAAGATAATGGAACCGGACGAGCTGGTAGCCGCAGCCCTGGATAGGCATGTTTGGTCTATTGCCTATACTTACTCGGAGCCTTTGGTGCACATCGAATACCTGCTTGACTGCATGGCCCTTGCCCGTAGGAGCGGCATTGCCAATGTATTGGTGACCAACGGCTGTGCCAATGCTGCAACGGTCAGGGAAATTCTCTCTCTTACCGACGCGGCCAATATCGACCTTAAGTGTTTTTCCGGGGATACTTACTCCAAAATCCTTGGCGGCGATCTTCAATCTACGCTTGATTTTATCCGGCTGGCACACTCAATGCAGGTACATACCGAGATTACCACCCTGCTGGTTCCGGGCCTGAATGATTCCGAAGCGGAACTTGACCACTGCGCTGATTTTATTGCCGCATTGCCGGAAACAATACCCTGGCATTTATCTGCGTATCACCCTGATTACCGCTGGAACGCGCCGCCTACCGATCCGGCCTTGCTATTGCGCGCCGCTAAACGGGCGCAAACAAAGCTGCGCTATGTGTACAGCGGTAACATCGCGGGCGAAAATAATACCCGCTGCCCCCATTGCGGCGGAACGCTGGCGCGGCGGAACGGATACCAGGTAGACACGGCGGGGCTTGTTCCTCCGGCGGAGGGGGAACGCCGCTTTCGCTGTAAAAACTGCGGCAAAAAGACGGATATAACCGTTTAACCGTTTTACCTGGAAACCACAAAAAAAAGAATCGTAAAAACGCCGATTAGGGCTACTATCGAAAAAATATACACCCAGAAGGGAAGCGGCCCGGCGGGAACTTTTTGCTCAATGGAAGGGCCCCTGTCTTTGAATGGAGGAGCCGAGTAACCGCAGGACGGGCAGCCGCCGGCAAATGCCTGTTCCTCGTCCGCATAGCCGCAGGAAGGGCAGCGCACCGACGCGAAAAAACGCCCGCAATGCGGACAGGCTTTCGCGCCGCGATCAACCTCTACGCCGCAGTTGTCGCAAAAAAAACGGGGCTTCCGGCTCAATTGTTACGCGGTCTTGGCGGCGGGTTTTGCCGCTTCTGTGGATCCGGTTTTTGGGGGGGCGCTTTCACTTTTGGCGGCGGTAGCCGGCGCGGGGCTTGCGCTGTCCGTGGTTTGCTTTTCCCCGGCTGTGGAAGCGCCCTTGCTCTTGTCGGTAACGTAAAAGCCTGAGCCTTTGAAAATGACTCCGGTTCCCCCGTGAATTAGGCGGCGGATATCCTCGCCGCACTCGGGGCAGTTTTTGAGGGGATCATCACTCATGGACTGAAACGCCTCAAAGGTATGGCCGCAGCTTTTGCACTCGTATTCATAAGTAGGCATGATTGAAATCCTCAAGTGTAAAAAATGTAATTAAAGGCATTGTCAACAATTGCGGTTTTGAACAATGCCTAAACTTAATGTACTGAAAAAACATTGAAAAGTAAAGCGATTTCCCTGCCGGTAAGGGGGGCGGTTTTTATGTTGAGGTTCGCTCCGTCCTGCACCGGCAGATTGGCAAAAAGCAGCGAAAGGGCTGCGGCGGGGCCGCCGCTTGCGTCCGCCGGGAGGAAATTCCGGGCAAAGGAAAAAAGCGCCGCAAGGGCCCGCGCCTGCGCCGCGCTTGCAAGCTGTATTTGCAGCAGGGCTTCGTAGCGGGTTTCGTCCGGTTTTGCCGCCGGTAAGGCCGTCCGCTCTTCCGCGAGGGGGATGATGCTGACAAAAACCCGTTCTGCGGGAATCTCTAGCGGAATTGCCATTTCCCGCAGTTTTTGATTTAAGAGGGAGCCGGGGCTTTCAAGCCAGACGGAGAGCGCCGCCCCCCGCCGGAACTCGTTAAAACCTTCGGGGATTTCCGTACCCTGTGCCGGACCTTTGGGGCTGCCGGGACTGGCGGCGGCAAGGGCGAATGCCTGCCTCGTGTCCATGGCAAGGGACAGGCCCCGTTCCTCCGAGCGCCAGTACCATTCACCGGCGGGGGACCGGAGCTTTTTCCAGCCCCGGCTTGCGCCCAGGGCCATGTTCACCCGCCTTGCGGGGTATCCGCCCCAGGCGGCCAGGGCGAAACGCCTGCCGCCTGCGGGAACGTACAGGGCCGCCGCCGCCGAGCGGGTACGGTCAAGCATCTGCCGCGCCTCTTGTTCGCCCATTTCCCGTATAGCGGCATTTTCCAAAATAGGACGGGACGCCGGTACATCAACAAAAATATAGGCAAGCGCCCCCGGCTCAAAGGGCAGGTAGCCGCTTTCTTCCAGCAGCGGATTGGGGTACTGCGGCGAACTGGCGCATGACGCAACAAACAAACCAATAACGCATAACAAAATACACCACGCCGCAACAGTGCCCTTCCGCTCGTATCCAAAATCCCCACTCCCCATTCCCCATTCCCTATTTTCCATACTACACCTTCTCAATTTTAACCAGCCAGGTTTCATCTCCCGCTTCAAGGGGAATCTGCCCTTCAAGAGCCGCCCATTGGGTTTCAAGGGCCAGGGTTTCTTCGGCGGCAAGGGAGCCGAAACTGTCCCAAGCGGCTTTGAGGCTTTCGCCGCCATGCACCGTAAGGCGGATACGGTCGCTTAGAGCCTGTTCAAATTGTGGATTTTTTTCGGTCAACAGACCGCAAAAATCCCGGTTTTCGGGCTCTTTTGGAGCCTGCAAGGTAGAATTTTGGCGTTTGAACGCCAAAATTCTAGATTTTGAACAGGCTCTTACGGAAAACCCCGCTTCTTTACGGGCGCTCTGTACACCGCGGATGTCCCCTTCCATGGAAAGTTCGCGGGTAATTTCCCTATCAAGACCCACGGTAAGGGTTCCTTCACCCCTGCGCTATCCCCTCTCCGCATTGGCCGCTACCCCGCTACCCGTTGAAAACGGTGCCAGGCACAACATCATAACC
>JAITHQ010000079.1 GCA_031279925.1 Treponema sp.
CAAAATTCTACCTTGCAGGCTCCATCGAACCGAAGGTTCGCAGAGCCCGAAAATCGGGATTTTTACGGTCTATTGGCCGCAAAAATCCACAATTTGAACAGGCTCTAAGAATAACTAAAGAAGGTCCACGGATTACATGGATTAACACAGATTTCAGTTCCCCAGAACCGGTATAATCCATGAAAATCCGTGAAAATCCGTGCAATCCGTGGATTTTTCAAGAATTCGCCTGTTCCATGGCAAGAAGCTAAAATCGAACTTCATCTTTATTAAGTGGATTGACTATAGTATGTGGTTCTCCCGATGCGTTAAATTTCCCATTGCGCGTTTCACTGGTTTTCCGTTTGTTTTGCATCCTGTACGGGGTTTAACCGCTTCCAAATTGCTTCGTAGTCCAGATCATCCGCCCGTTCCCTAAGCCAGTTTACCAGTTCCCCGCCGGATTCATAATCATATTTTTCCAGTTCGCCCAAAATTTCGGACATGGCGTTGGCCCTGTAATGCTTGCTGGCCTGGGCAAGTTTCTGCAGCAGGTCAGGATCGGGCGCAGCCGCTTTTCGCCGGGTTTCACCCGCGCTGATATGCTGCAACAGTTCTTCTAAAGACGCCAGCAGCCGTTCTACAATTTCGATAAAGCTGTTGTTCTGCGCCTGAATGGTCTGAAAATCCCCCGCCTTGGCGGTTCGCTCCATAAATTCCGCAAGTTTCCCAAGCCCGCCGGCAAATATGCCGTAGCTGGAACCCTTTAATCCATGAACCACAATTGCGTAATCTTTAAGGCTGTCCTCCGAAAAAACGCCTGTGGTTATACGGCGCAGTTTGTCCAGCAAAGGGGCGGTGTCTTTACAATAAGAGCGGAGAATTTCGGGGAATGCGTCATGGTACCGTTCAAGGCCCGCGTCAAGGTCTATGCCTTCAACGGCAAGGCCGTTAAACGGGCCCAAATGCGCCTGCCCTTCCGCAGCGCTGAATGTATTTACCGCAACAATTTTTTCCGCAGGCAGCAGCGTTTTTAGTACCTCGTCCAGTTGAGGCGCTTCGATAGGTTTGGAAAGAAAGGCGTTAAACCCATGCTCCAAAAACGCTGCTTGTACGCCATTTGCGGCATTGGCGGTAAGGGCAACAATAGGCAGGTTCCGGCAATTGTCCAATTCCCGGATTTTGCCGGCGGCTTCTATGCCGTCCATTTCCGGCATCAGGTGATCCATAAATACAATATCGTAGGAACCTTCCCTGGCCAGCGCTATGGCTTCCGCCCCGCTCAGGCAGGTATCAACGCCGGCCTGGTATGACGAAAGAAGCCCGGCTGCCACCTTAAGATTGGTAGCAATGTCATCTACCACCAATATCCGCACGCCGGGAACAATAAACACGCGGCCCCCTGGGTCTTTACTTTCCTGAACCGGCCTTTTGGCGTTAAGCGTCCCGGCTATATTAACGGCATAAGCGGGCATGGGGATATGCTGTACCGCAGGGGCGCGGGTAGTGTCCGGGGCGCTTGCCTCCCCAAGGGCCGCCAGCAGCACAAGAACCGCCGGGCACGGGCTGTTCCGTATCGCCGCCTGCGCCGGTTCCAGAAAACGCGCCGAAACAAAGGCATAGGGAAAGCCGCCACGGGAAAGTTTTTCGATTAGATCGTCCGTATCGGCGGCAATGGTAACCGGTACGCCAAGGTTTTTGAGGGTTTCCATAAGGGAGGCGGCGTAATCGCTGCGGTGATCGGCCAGCAAAACTCCCTTTGATTCCGCGTTTTCAACTTTGGCCAGTTTTGCGTCATCAAGGCTAAGCTGGGGAATGGTTACGCTGAACACAGAGCCTTTGCCGTACTCGCTTTCAAGGTGTATGTCCCCGCCCATGCCCCTGCAAAGGCTTCGGGTAATAGTCAGGCCAAGCCCTGTTATGCTTTTGTTCCGGGACAGATCAAGGCGGACAAAATCGTTAAAAAGGTTTGGCATATCTTCTTTTTTAATGCCTACTCCGGAATCGGAAACGGACAGGGTAAGCAATATGGCGTTCCGCGAATCCTTGCGGGCTACGGCGGAAACTCTAAGATGGATAAAGCCCTGGTGGGTAAATTTTACGGCGTTGGAAAGCAGGTTAAAAAGTATCTGCCGCAGCCGCGCCTCGTCGCCCATACAATTTGCCGGAAGCTCCGCACCGGCGTTAACAAAAAACAAAATAGGCTTTTCGCTTATGCGTATCCGCATTACGTTTATTATATCGTTTAACAGGGATGCAAGGGAGTATGGCTCCTGGCTTATCTGTAAATTGCCGGTTTCTATTTTTGAAAAATCAAGAATGTCGTTAATAAGCGAAAGCAGGTTTTGGCCCGCCTGCTTTATCCCCCTGGCGTATTCGGCCATTTTGGACAGTGTGCCGGAACGCAGGGCAAGCTCGCTCATGCCGATAATGGCGTTTAACGGGGTGCGTATCTCGTGGCTCATTCGGGAAAGAAAACTGCTTTTGGCCATGCTGGCCTCGTTGGCTTTCTGCGCTTCGCGGCGGAAACAGAGCAGGCTTACAATGCCGCTGGTAAATACTACGATTACCGCAATTATTTGTACAAGGATCAGAATGTCCACCATGCGCCTGGCCAAAACAATAGACCCGTCGTGTATATCTACGCCGGCAATAACCGGAACATTCCCTTCTTTGTCGAACACCGGTGAGTAGGAGGTAAGAATTCCCTCCCGGCCAGGAGTGTATTTACCCAGGCCGGAACAGACTGTTTTTCCCCCGAAGGCTTCAAGAATCCTGGGCAGTTGTGTATCAGGCGGCGTGTCCAGGCCAAGGCGGGTTTTTTCGTTAAAATTGTTATCCACGATGTATTGCAGCTTTTCTCCAGAGCGGCGCAGGTAATACACATAGCGTATGTCGTACTCTGCGGAAAATTCCTGTAGTTTTTGACGCAGGCGCCGGTACGGAGTCAGGGCCATGTCTTCCGGGTTACGGTATCGATCCAGCTCTTCGGCTGAAACAATCCGCGCCGCATTTTTACTGACCGCAATTATCCGTTGCTCAATATTGTATTCCATGGTACGAAAAATGAACGAGATAAGCGAGCTGGCATAGGCCGATACCACAAACACTATTATAAACGATGTTATAAACAAAAACAGATTGGTATTTTTTGATTTGTTTTGCTTATGCTTCATTTCTTACCTTTGAAACCAGGGGCTCAAGGCGTTTTTGGACAGCTTCATATTCCAGAATATCCATCTGTTCCCTAAGCCACTGCACCAGATCGCCGCCTGATTCATATTGATACATTTCCAGTTTTTTAAGCGCGTCTTCCATAATATTTGCCTTAAAGCGTTTGCTGGCGTCGTACAAAATTCGCAGTTGAACAGGGTCTGGCGATGGGGCAAGAGGTTTTTCCTTTGCCTGCTGTTCGATATGGGCAAAAAGTTCCTGTAACTTTTTGAGCATATCTTCAATGGTTTTGATCAGCGGACCGTTATTAGATTCAATAAATTTGGCATCGCCGCTGCGGGCCGCTTGTTCCAGTTCCAGCGCCTGTTTCCCGGCCCCTTCCGCACAAATGCCCAGGGTTGAACCTTTTAAGCCGTGTACCGTGATCACATAGTCCCCAAGGGTTTCTTTTTCGGGAAAAGGCGCCGCAAGCTGGTTCAATTTTTCGAGCAGGGCCGGGGTATGCACACAATAGGAACGGAGTATTTCCAGATACGCTTCTTCCTGATACCGCCTTATTCCCGCCTGCAGGTCGATGCCTTCTATTGCCATATCCGGCGGAATAAGGGCCTTTCGCTCTTCTCTTGGTTGTTTTTCGGCTCTTGCCGCAATTCTTTTTTCCGCCGGCAGCCAGGTTTCCAAAATCTCGTTCAGTTTTAACATTTCTATAGGCTTGCTTAGGTAATCGTTAAAACCCTGCTCCAGAAACATTTCCCTCATGCCGGTAATGGCGTTGGCGGTAAGGGCAACGATGGGCACATTCCGGTAATAATCGTCATCCAGCGAGCGGATTGCGGCGGCAGCCTCTATGCCGTCCATTTCCGGCATCATGTGATCCATAAAAACAATGTCGTATCTGGTTTTTTGAACCATTTCGACGGCTCCGTGCCCGCCGGTACAGGTATCAACCTTGACTTGATAAATGCTCAATAGGCCCTTGGCCACGGCGAGGTTGGTTTGAATATCGTCTACCACCAGCACATTCGCTTCCGGCGCAATAAACCGGCCCTTCCGCTGCCGCCGTTCTACCGCTGCCTGCCGGTTCAGAACACCGGCTATGGTTACGGCATAGGCGGGCATGATCAATGCGGGTACATTCCGAAATGACGCCATTTCCCCTACCTTTGCCAGCAGCACCAGGCTGGTTGTAATGGATCTGCTTTTAATTATTTCATCCGCTTTTTTTACAATATCGGCGGCTGCAAAGGCAAAGGGATAGGCCCCTGTTTCCAGCTCGCGGAAAAATTCTTCTTCGCTGCCGCTTACGGTTACCGGCGCATCCAGGTTTCCAAGGGTTTTGGCAATGGAGTCGATATAGATGGCCCGCTTGTCAAAACAAAGCACAGCCTTTTCTTCCGGATTATCCACTTTTGCCAGGGGCGCGCCGCCAAAAGATCCCTGGGGAATGGTAATGGAAAAGGTTGATCCCTTGCCATATACGCTGCTTAGGGATATGTCTCCGCCCATAGCCTGGCAAAGGCTCCTGGTAATAACCAGCCCCAGGCCGGTTCCCTCGATACCGCTGTTTTTCTTCATGTCCAGCCGGGTAAAACTGGTAAACAGAGTCGGCATATCTTTTTCCTGTATGCCAATGCCGCTGTCGGTAATTTCACATATCAGTTTAATTTTTCTGCCGTTAGGCCCTGCCGGAACATTGTTTGGGGTAAATTCGGCGGCGTTTTCCGCGCTGCCGGCGCCGGCAGTAAAGGCTTCGCCCCTTACGGAAAAACGGATAAAGCCTTCGTTGGTGTACTTTACCGCATTGGTAAGCAGGTTAAGCAGAATTTGCCGAAGCCGCGCCTCGTCACCGATAAGGTTATTGGGTATGGAAGGATCCACATCGGCAATAAAAATTATTGGTTTAGCCGCAAGCCGCAGGCAGATCATGCTGACCACATCGTTCAAGAGCGAGGCCAGAGAATAGGGGGCCGGTTGTATCAGCAGGGTCCCCGCCTCAATTTTTGAAATGTCCAGAATGTCGTTTATAATGGAAAGCAGGCTAAGTCCTGCCTGCTTGATTCCTTCAACATATTCCTGCGCTTCGGAAAGGGTAACGGCGCGCATGGCAAGCTCGCTCATGCCGATTACCGCGTTCATGGGGGTGCGAATTTCGTGGCTTGTCTGGGCCAGAAAAATCGATTTTGCCCGGCTTGCCTGCTCAGCCTGATCTTTCGCTTCCATAATTTCGGTAAGGTCATAAAAAAGAAGCAGGGTGCCTTCGTAATTTTCCTTTACATCCAGCATGGGAGCAATAAAAATCCGGTAATGCCGGGGGTTGCCTTTTTTCCCGATGTCCAGGGTCTTGTCAATTACATCGGGTTTTTGCTGCGTTATTGCCTGCTCAAGAGTATCGATAATCAGTTTCGCAGTGTCGCCGTCCGCATATTCCAGAAAAATTTCATCAAGGCTCCGGTTGCTGATAAAACCAATATTGGCTATTCCGGCAAGTTCCATAAAAATATCGGAACAATGCACCAGGCGCTGGTTATCATCCAGCAGAAGGATAATGTCCTGGGTGTGCTGCAGCAACAGGCGGAAAAAATTCTTTTGCCGGTTGTTTTTTGCAAGAATATTCGCATAAAGCTGATCGCGTGAACGGGTATAGCCATTGATGCGCTCGATGGTATCCTGGGCCGACTGGCATTTGCGCCCAAGCGCGCGGTTTTCAGCCGCAAGGTGATTGTTTTCTTCTTCCAACTGGGCAAGTCTGGCTGTCAGATGCTGAATATCATTGCAATCCCGTTCCATTACCGGCAACCCCTTACAGTAAACATGCTATGAGCGAATATTGAATAAACCGGTTAAACGGTTTCCCGTTGACTGCGTACTGCGGGCAGAGTTCCCCGCAGGAATAGAGAAATGTCCACGGTGTAGAAAAACCGGCAAGCTCCCTTTTTATGGTTTCTATTTCAGCCATTGGTTCGCCGCCAAGCGTTACATTCCGGCTGAAACAGGAAAAAATAAAAAGACCCTGCCCCTCCCCCGCCGTTTTTACGGACCGCGCTATCTTGCCGGCGGTCTCGATCACATAACCGGCAGTTATGGCGCCAATATTCAGTACGCCGCCCCTTTTGATATTTCTGCTGCATATCAGGGAACCGTCGGCGTCTATTCTCGAAACAACAACAACTTCCGTTTTTTTTTCGCTGTGGTAATCGATAACCAGGGGTATGGCATAAAGGGTTTCCATTGGCTTGCTGTGAATATCACCCATGCCCTCAAAAAACAAAAGCGCCGGCATGTTGTTTATGCTGTAAATTTTGTTTTCCTCTGCGCCGGTAATAATCGCGTTATGGGGAAAAATTTCTTTTTCGGGGAAAAGGGCCGAAAAAAAGCGCGGCTGAACCGGGCCGGAAAAAAGCAGCAAAGCGATTCTGTTGCCGTAAGACGCGCCGTTAAAAATGGTTTTGGGCTGTTTGGTTTTTTTGTACTCGTCAAGAGCGCAGGCGCCAAAAACCGGCACGCCGCCGCAGGCGCGGTCCAGGGCGGCGGACAGAATATCGCCGCTTGGGGTAAGCATCCGCGGCTGTATGGCGAATATCAGCGAAGGCTTTGCAGGGAGCAGGGGCGTAAGCCCCTGGTAGAGGCTTTCGACGCGCTTTTCGGCGTCTTCGTCCAGGTCCTGTGAAAGCCCGGCGGCAAATTCCGTATCGCTGCTGGTCAGTACATTCAGCGTTAACAGTATCTCGTCTTCCGCGCCGTTCATGGCAAAGCCCTGCGAAGTACAGCCTATTACGGCGCAGGGCAGGCTTTTGCATACCGCCTGCATTACGCCAAGTTCTATAAATTCCGCATGGCAAAAGAGCAGGGCGGCTGAATATTTTAGCAGCCGTTTTTCCATATTCAACTGCCGCAGAATTTCCCGCACCGCCTTTTCAGGATCGTCCAATTCCCTGGTATATGCGCTTAATACACTAATCATAAACGGACTCCTGTTATACGTTTGCAGCCAACAGCTTGTTTTTGATCAGGACGCTTATTTTTTCGACAGCGATACCATAATCAAAATTAAGGGCGTACGCGCAAATTTCATCAACAAGGCTGTCGATGGCGGAACTGCTGCGTAATTCTTTTAGTTCTTTGGTCAGCGTTTCAACCTGGCCGCTTTTTCCCATCCTGCAGGCAATATCAAGCAGGTGAATTTTGTGCAGCAAGCTGTTTTCCGGCTGGGTATCTTTTGCATCAAAGAGAGCCTTTATTTTTGCCAGCAGCACATCGGGGATAACCGGTTTTACAGTAAAATCTTTTACCCCGCATTTTTTTGCCTGCATGATTATTTCCGGCCTTGCGTGCGCGGTAACAAATATAACCGGCACACAATAGTAATAAAAAGCGTTGTTTTCTTTAAGGTAATCCATAAAGGCAAGGCCCGACATTTTTGGCATTTCCACGTCCAGCAAAATCAGATCGACTTCGATGTTGTTCATTATCTGCCAGGCAGCGTCAGCCGACTTTGCAAGGCTTACATCGTAAACATCCTCCAGAATTTTCCTCATAACGGTTAAAATGGTAATGTCATCATCCACTACCAGTATTGTTTTTTTGCACATAACTCCCTCCTTAGAGTACCGGGAAAATTCAGTTTTCCGGTAAGTTCCTAAAAACCGCGTGTCTTGCAGACTGTATAGTTTGAAACAAGGCCATGTTAAACGATAGTTCCTTCCGCAGTTTCAATTATTTGATTCTCGATTCTCCTGAATGCCTCTACAATATGGGGATCAAAGTGAGAACCGCCGCCTTCAAATATTATATCGCGCGCCTGATTGTGGCCCATGCGGCCCCGGTAAACCCTGTTTTCCATAAGGGCATCGTAGACATCCGCTACAGCCATAATGCGCCCGCACAGGGGTATTTTGCCGCCCGCAAGGCCGTGGGGATACCCCTTGCCGTCAAAACGCTCGTGATGCGACAGGGCAATAAGGCATGCGTAACGGAGGTATTGCTGGGCGGGCATCCGCCGGTATATCCGCTCCAGAATGGCGGAGCCAATTTCCGCGTGGCGTTTCATTAATGAAAATTCCAGGTCGTCAAAGCGTCCGGCCTTAAGCAGTATCCGGTCGCTGATGGCTATTTTTCCGATATCGTGCAGGGAAGCGGCACGGGCCATCATCTGCAGTTCCGAAGCAGCAAGCTCTTCCGCAAAACAGCCCATAGCAATCAGCTCGCGTCCCAGTAATTCAAAATATATGGATATGCGTTTTATATGGCCGCTGCTTTCTTGATCCCTGCATTCTATTAATTCCGCAAAAGAGGCGGCAATGCCGTCTGACAGGTTCGTCACCGCCTGCCCTGCCTGGGCTTGATATGCGGCAAAACGCAGATGCAGTTCCAGCCGGTGCAGAAGAATGATTTTTTCGGCAGGCTTGACAATAAAATCGCTGGCCCCCGCTTCCAGCGCGCGAATTTCCATTGCGGCGTCGCGGTTGGCGGTAAGAAAAATAACCGGTATCTGGTCCAGGCAGGGGTTTTGTTTTATCCTTGCAATAACATCAAAACCGTCCAGGTCTGGCATTTCAATATCCAGCAGGATAAGATCGGGCTTTTCCTGCATACAAATCTGCAAGGCCAAAAGGCCGGATTTTGCCAGGGATAGCTCATAGTCTGTGGACAACTGGGCGGCGATTTGTTTAAGGATAGCAAGGTTATCGTCAACCACCAAGATTCGCTTCATGATAAATGCTCCATCCCTGATCTTTTTCCGCAAAATGCGACATGGTAGACAGCAGCGCAAACTTTTCCCGGATTTTGCCAAAAACATCCGCGATGCGGGGGTCAAATTCCGTGCCTCTACCTTCAAGAATAACCTGACAGGCTTCTTCGTGACTAAGCCGCTTGCGGTACACCCGGTCGGTTATACATGCGTCATATACATTGGCTACGGACATAATCCTGCAGCAGAGGGGAATGGCGTCTCCCTTAAGGCCCTGCGGGTATCCTGTGCCGTCGTAGCGCTCGTGATGCCCCCGTGCAATGGCTATTGCCGTTTTTAGATAATGCTGATTGGGGCTGCGGCTGTAAATAGCTTCCAGAACATGGCTGCCGATAATCGTATGCCTGCGCACTTCTTCGTATTCATCTGGCGTTAACGCGCCCCGCTTTAGCAGGATTACATCGCTTATCCCTATCTTTCCAACATCATGGAAAGGGGCGGCTCGCTTGATCATGCCAATATCGGCGGCGCTTAGTGCGCTGCCAAAAATTCCGGCCTCCAGCACCTCCGTTGCCAACAGTTCCACGCATGCGCCGGAACGCACTAAATGGCCGGCTATGTTGTAATCTTTACATTCAACAAGTTCCGCAAAGGATATGCCGATATTGTCTTCCAGTTTTTTTACTTCATCTTCCATGTGAAATTGATACGATGCAAATTGCAGGTGCATTTCTATCTTGCGCAGCAAAATGCCGGTATTAACCGGCTTGGTAATAAAATCCATTGCCCCCGCTTCCAGGCACTTTGCCTCTGTAGCGGTGTCATGGCTGCCGGTTAGAAAAATGACCGGTATTTGCTTCAGGCGGGGGGCCTCCTTTAGGCGGGCTATGGTCGCAAAGCCGTCCATTTGGGGCATTTCAACGTCCAGCAGAATAAGATCGGGCCTTTCCTGGGCGCAAATTTGCAGGGCCAGTTCGCCTGATTTTGCCAGTGACACCTCGTAGGTCTCCGCAAGCTGGGCGCATATCTGCTTGAGGTTTACCAGATTGTCGTCAACGATCAATATTGATTTCAATTGATTTCACATCCTTTTTCTGCCCCAAAAAATTATACCGGCAGAGCCTGTTGCAAAACCCGGTTCGTTTTGCACAGGCTCTTGCAGTTTTTCGGCCTACGGCCTACAAAACCGCATTTTTAGCGGTTGTTATTGCAAAACTGAAGTTTTGCAATAACCTCGGCATTGTTTGGAAACCAACCGGCTTTCCGAACAACGCTCTGTATTCGAGAAAACTGCAAAACCTTAGCGCTAGAGCCCGCTCATTCATTGTACCCATAAGGATCCGGCATTTCCAGCCGTCTGCGGATTGCGTCATATTCAAGATTATCCATTTGCTCCCGCAGCCACTGTACCAATTCCCCTCCGGATTCATATTCGTACGATTCTAGTTCGGCTATGATTTCTTCCATAAGGGTAGCTTTATACCGCTTTACCGCATCCAGCAGTTTGGCAAGCGCCGCGCTGTCCGGGGCGGCGGACTTTTGCTTTTCCGCTTTAGCGGAAACGGCTTTTTTCAGCGCTTCGCCCAGTTCCGCAAGCAGGCTTTCTACCATTTCAATAAACCGGGCCGTATCCGTCTGTACCTGTTCATAATACCCGGCTTTGGCCGCATTTTCCAGTTCCCCGGCCCTTTTGCCCACTTCATCGGCGCAGATGCCGTAACTGGAACCTTTAAGCCCGTGAACCGTTATCGCATACTCAGCAAGAGTTTCAGGCGTACAATTCCGCAGCTTTTCCAGCAGGACCGGGGTATGCAGGCTGTAGGATCGAAGTATTTCAAGATAGGCGGCTTCACTGTTATACCGTTCCCTGCCCTTGGCAAGGTCTATGCCGTTCACAGAAAGACTGTTGAGTATACCCAAATCGGCCTGGACGCTTTCCCGCGCCAGAATGGATTTTTCCATTTCCGCCTGCAGCAGGGTTTCCTTGCTTTGCTTGTTTCGTACCCAGGTATTCAGGGCTACATCGAGCTGCATAACGTCGATAGGCTTGGAAATGTAGGCGTTAAACCCATGCGTAAGGAACATTTCCTCGTTGCCGGCCAGGGCGTTGGCGGTAAGCGCAATAACAGGCACTGTCCGGGCGTAGTCACTGTCGATCTCGCTGCGGATGATCCGGACCGCCTCCACCCCGTCCATGCCCGGCATCATGTGATCCATTAAAACCAAATCGTAGCGGGAGGATCCGGCATTCTCGCCTGCCGCGCGGATCTTTTTTATTGCATCGACTCCGCTTGAAGCAAAGTCAATGGAAAGGCCGTAGGGCAGCATCAGCCCCTTGGCTACATCCAGATTGGTCTCCACATCGTCCACCACCAGCACCTTGCCATAGGGCATGTAGTTGCGGATCAACCGAAGGCCCCGGAGCGGATGTATTTCCTTAAAGCGAAACTGTTCAAGATTCCTTGCCGTAACTTCCCCAATGGGCGTTTCATTTACAATTAACTGGGGAAGGCGCACGGTAAACACGCTGCCCTTGCCATATTCGCTTTCCACATTGATAAGGCCGTGCATCAGCGTCACGAGATTTTTGGTGATCGAAAGTCCAAGGCCGGTTCCTTCGATATAGCGGTTTGCCTTGGCATCAAGCTGGCTGTATTCCGAGAACAGCCGGGGAATGTCTTCCTTCCGCATACCCCGCCCGGTGTCACGCACGGTAAAGGTAAGCAGGGCCTTTTCCCCCTGCCGCTCCCATTCAATTTTAAAAACCACCATTCCTTCTTCGGTGTATTTAAATGCGTTGGAGAGCAGGTTGTTCAACACCTGCTTTACCCGCAGTTCATCGCCCAAAAGCCTTGTAGGAATACTTTCGTCTATTTCCAGCTTAAAAATAATTCGTTTTGAACCTATCCGCACAATATTGAGATGAACCGTATCGTTTACCAAACTTGGCACATCGTAATCCGTAGAGACCAGTTCAAAACTCCCGGCCTCGATTTTTGAAATATCCAGAATGTCGTTGATAATGGCCAAAAGGCTTGCGCCTGAATTGTGAATCTTTTCCAGGTCCTGCCGGGTTTCCATGGGCAGTTTTTTTTGCAGTTCAATTTCCGAAAGGCCGATTATCGCGTTAAGGGGCGTGCGTATCTCGTGGCTCATGGTGGCAAGAAACTGACTCTTGGAACGGGATGCGGATTCAGCTTCCAGTTTTGCCTTCATTACCGGGGTAATATCGATAATGTTGATAAGCCTGCCGCTGGTTTCACCTGAAAAACCGGTAGTAATGACATTAAAAAAACATTGCCGCCCCTTAAGAACAATTTCTGCGGTTCCCTCGTAAACCCCATCCTGTATCAGCATCTGGTAGATAACCATTTTAAGATTGATGTCTTTTACAAGGTCCAGCACCGGCCTGCCAATTGCCATATCGGGCGTGGTCAGGTGCATCATGGCGGCAAAATTACTGCTGAAATACGTTGCCCGGTTGAGGGAATCCATCAGAACAACCCGGTTGGGGGTAGAGGCAAGCAGGGAAGAAAATGAATTCTGCGCCTTGACTGCGGAGGTTCCCCTGCCCGAAGCAAAAACCACCACGATATACACAAAGATCGATCCAAAACAGGAAATAAACCAGTTAAGCATAACCTCGTTGGCAACAATCTGAACACGGACGCCATTTTCGAGTTTGGTCATTGGGATATTCAAGACAAGCAGTATTATGGAAATGATATTGGAGACGATGATATACCAGAGCAATTTACGGCTGTTAAAAAAAAGCGCCCCAAGGCAGCAGATGGCAAGGCAGAGCGGAAAGAAATCCCAGTAATTGCCGGTAAAGCCTGATGCACTGACATGTATCAGGTACAGAACAAAAGGTATGGAAAACGCTTCTTTTATAAACCGGTTAAGGCAGTGCAAAACAACAATCGATACAAAAGCACCGACCAGGGTAACTATCATGCCTATCACCACACGGCGCCCATGGGCAAAAGATTCAGGAATACTGACGGCGGCGAATACGCCTGCCGCAAACAGGGCAATCCAATAGGCCAAACGGCTGGACCTGGCAGCGCCTGCTGCCGGGCTGGACGGGCTCCCTTTTATGCCGCTCTTATCCATCAATCAGCCCTCCCAAATAACCCCGTCCGGTAACATCCACAAATTGTATGGCGGCGGGCAGCAGTTCTATTTTAAGGCTCGTGTCAAAAAACACCACCCCGTCAAGGCTGTAAGAGACAGGTTCCCCGGAATGGATCGTTATTTTCCGCGCCTGCCGTATACAAAAATCAGCGGAGGCATTGCCGTTGGCAAAAAGGATTTCCAGTAAGCCGTCGCCGGGCATGGCTGTGCGTACCGGGCATTTATTTCCTTTATACCAGGGGGTATTGGCTATGGTGAAACTCCGGTACTGCCCGCTGAAATCCGTTCCGTCAAGGGTAACCCGGTAATGCTGCCGGATATTTTTTTTGCCAAGGCGCGCCTGAAGCTCACCCACATAAAAAAGATGTTTGTAAAAAATGGTTTCCAGCAAGCGGAGCAGGGAACCGCCATTTTCCATCCGGTCACGCAGCTTATAGGTGTTGAGAGCTGCCAAGGCTTCCGTGCCGGTGACACAGGAATTAAGGGCGTAATTAGCGCCGTCATACATAACATCAAGGGGAATAGTCCGGGCTTTACACTGGAGGGAAATATCCCGAAATGAAGCGATACTTTTTTTGCCAAAGCCCCGCAAAAATTTATTGTCCCGCCCATAGGGTATTGCCGCCAGTTCCACAGTGACACCAGGGGCATCCTCGCGGCGGCGCCTATTGGCAGGGGAGGTAAAGGCCATAGCGCCGTTAAGGCAGTCGAAAAGAATTCCATCGCCGCCTACCGCATACACCCGCAGCGTTGCTTTTTCGGGAAGGGTCCCGGCGCAGGAATAGACCAGTCCAATCGCTTCGCGGGGAAAACGGGAGACATGCACCACATAATCGCCGGAACCAGCAGCCTTAAAACACTCCCGTATTCCGGAAATTACAAAGTCCATTTTTCGTTTATTTTGAAAAGATTTTGGATTAAGGATAAATAAATGCCTCATGGCGCGATCCCTTTTTAAACCAGAAACAGGCGCATCTTAAACAGCAGCCCAACAAAGCAGTCATACGCCTGTTTGAAGCATAACAAATATCCCGTATCTACCGTACAGGAATACCGCCGCATTAAAACAAGGGATGGGGCCTCTACAAAACCAATTTTTGCGCAGGCCGGCTTGCCCTGTTTTTGCCGATAGAGTCAGATGCAAAACTGCAATTTTACCGCTTTATCACGTATCCATCTTACCATCATTTAAAAAAATGTACAAGTTTTTTGCTGCTTGTAATACGTAAAAAAACGGGCGTATACTGAATTTGCCGGTTGTACTGGAGCTGATAAGGAAGAAAGGAGAGAGGGGAGGGGAAAAGAACATTAAACCCGCACATCGATACGTATGATGAAAAAAGAATTTTCTTGTTTTGTCCTTGGTTTTGCCCTTTTGGTCTTTTTTCTTTCTTGTGGAAGAAAAATTGGCCCGGATTCAAGGGCTCAAAACAAAGCGGCAGGAGGCGCGGGTGAAACTGTTAACCTGGATAATGGGTTTCCGGGGGATTCATATTCCATTGAGGCCCAAACCAACGGGGAACTTCTGCGGATTGCGGAAAACGCCCGGGAAACCCTGCCGGATTTTTTCCTTCATTTATTCAGGGCGGCCAGGGGAGAGGCCAACTTCTGTGTCAAGTATCCATTCAGAACAGACAGCGGCAGCGGTTTCAGCATGGAGCAGCTTTGGCTTTCAGAACTTCGTTTTAAAAACGGCGTATATTACGGCGTTCTGATTAACAGCCCCCTGCACATTGCGGGCATGAAAAAAGGCAGCGTGGTAACATTCAGCGCTGACGAAATTACCGATTGGATGTATACCCGCAACGGGAAGATTGTCGGGGGCCGTTCCATTAAATACCTGCTGGAGCAAATACCCCAAACCAGACGGAGTACGGAACAGCGGGCAATATTAACCATGTTTGAATAGCCGCCGCCCTGGTTCATTCATCCCTGCTTTTGATTGTTATACGAAGGGTCCATGCCCTCTGCACGCTTCCGCGTACGAGCTTTAGAGCCTGTTCAAATTGTGGATTTTTGCGGTCAATAGACCGTAAAAATCCCGATTTTCGGGCTCTTTTTGAGCCTGCAAGGTAGAATTTTGGCATTTGTAACGCCAAAATTCCAGATTTTGAACAGGCTCTTAGGGTCTTATAAAGGGTATGGACCCTAAGAATTCCCGGAAAGACACCGCCGCCGCATCCGCTTGCCGTTTAAAACTCTCCCACTGTGGAGAGGCGCTCTCGTCATATACCGCGACCAGTCCCATTCCAGCGGCTTTCACGCCGCTGGCCGCCGCCGGGAAGTCTTCAAAAACCACGCAGTCTTTAGGATCGGCCCCAAGCCGCCTGGCGCAGGCGCGGTATACATCCGGGAAAGTTTTGTCCCGCATCAACTGATCCGTGTAGCAGATAACGGAAAAATAATCTTGTATCCCGTGCCGGGCAAGGACTGCCTCGCATGCGGCGGGGAAACATGATGTGGCTATCCCCAGTTTCATCCCCCTCGCCGCCAAGGTCTTGACCAATTCCGCCGCGCCCTCTTTAAGCGGAACATCCTGCCTATACCGGCGGACTACGATAGCATCCCATTCGGCCTGTATTTCAGCCGGAGACAGGGGCACGGCATAGCGGCGGATAACATACCCGGCGGATTGGCTCAAGGTCATGGCGGCAATTTCCCGCTCCAGCGCGTCATCGGCGTGTATGCCCTTGCCGGCAAGCCAATCCCGGCAGATCCGATCCCAGACGTGCATGGAATCAACAAGCGTTCCGTCAAGATCAAAAATCGCCGCCTTGTATTGACCTGGCAATTCTAACAAACAACGCATTGCCGCAACTGTTCCGCCGCCGCCTGTATATCCGGCTGAGAAAGTATCGCCGAGATTACCGCAATCCCCGCCGCGCCGGCCTTTATCACCGCTTCCGCATTTTGCGGGCCGATACCCCCAATACCAACAACCGGAATATCCACTGCGGAACAGATTGCCGCAAGCCTCTCTATGCCGATAGCATCCCCTGCGTCAACTTTGCTGCCGGTGGGAAACACCGCGCCTACGCCAAGATAATCAGCGCCGCCCGCTTGGGCGCTTAGGGCTTCTTCAACGGTTCCCGCGGAAACCCCGATAAAGAGCCGGTTCCCCGCGATTTTCCGGGCGGCCTCCAGGGGCAAATCCGATTGGCCGATATGCAGCCCTGCGGCGCCCACCGCAAGGGCAATGTCAAGCCGGTCGTTGATCACCAGCGGCGCACGGCGGGCTTCGGTAATGCGCCGCACCGCGCAGGCTATCTCGTAAAACTCCCGGCTGGAAGCGTCCTTTTCCCGGAGCTGCACCATCGTTACACCCCCGGCGATTGCCGCTTCTACCGCTTCTTCCAGGGATCGCCCCAGAGCCAGAATCCGATCCGTGCACAGATAGAGCCGGAGCCGCCTGGGGTCTAGCATCGCAGATTTCCCTGTTTCAGCATATTCGCGCCTGTGAGGGTGTACATGCTGTCAATAAGGGCCACCCGGTAGGAGCCGGGAAGTTTTGTCTGGAGCGCCGCCTGTTCCCCGGCGATACCCAGCGCGATAATTCCGGCAAGCGCGGCGCTTACCATATCCGCGCCGGTTTTTTTTGCCGCCGCAGCCGCCGCCGCGCAGAGCGCCCCGGCCATACAGCCTGCGCCGGTAATTTTGGTAAGCATGTCTACGCCGTTATGCACCCGCAGAACCCGCTCGCCATCGGTAACAACATCGGCTTTGCCCGTAGCGGCAACCACACAGGCGTAGCGTTTTGCCAGGCGAATCGCGGCGTCTTCAATCCCGGCTATATCGCCGCTTGAGTCAACGCCCTTTACCTCCGCCCTGTCTCCTGCCAGCGCCATAATCTCCCCCATGTTACCCTTGATTATATCGATTCCCGCGATATGAAAAAGCTGCTCCACAACTTTAACCCGCTTGGGCAGCGCCCCGCAGCCCACCGGATCGATCACAACAGGAATCCCGGCCCGCTTTGCCCCTAAAACCGCCTGAATCGCCGCAGCCTCCTGCTCTTTGACGTAGGTTCCCAGGTTGATATATACGGCTGCGGCGATCCGGGCGAATTCGTAGGACTCGTCAAATACATCGCACATTGCTGGAGACGCGCCGAAAGCCAGCAAAATATTGGCGCAGTCATTAACTGTAACAACATTAGTGATACAATCAACCAGCGGATTTTGCTCCCGCACTGCGTCAACAACGCGGGCAGCCTCTTCAAGTAATTGCTTAGTCATTTTTTCCTCCTGAATAATTACAGCAATTTGATACAAAATCTATAAAGGGAGAAATTATCCCCCCCCCCCCCCCCCCACACACACACATTTATATATAAAAAATCATTCATCGATGCCTGCCTTGCGGTACAGCGCGTTAAGATGTCCCACAGGCCCTGTGCCGCCGCCTACCGGATAGGCGTCCATGATGGCTTGAGTTATGTAGTCCTTGGCGGAGCGCACCGCATTTTCAACCGAATCTCCCCGCGCAAGATAGCACGCAATAGCCGAAGATAAAGTACAGCCAGTTCCGTGGGTATGTTTTGTGTCAATCCGCCGGGTTTCGAGCCAGACAAAGCGCCCTTCGGTACAGAGCAGATCAGCCGCGTTCGTTCCAAGCCTGTGCCCCCCTTTAATAAGCGCGCTTTTTGTCCCTAAACCGCAGAGCGTTTCCGCGGCGCTTCGCATATCAGCTTCGGTTTTAATGGGAAAGCCGCACAGCAATTCCGTTTCGGGGATATTCGGGGTAAGCAAATCCGCGCTTGCCGCCAGTTCACGAACCGCGTCCATCGCCTCTGGCCGCAGCAGATGATACCCGCTCTTGGAAACCATCACCGGATCAAGCACAATATTTACCGCATGAAACCGCCCAAGGCCGCCCTGTATCACGCGGGCAATCTCCGCGCTTGACACCATCCCTATCTTCACCGCGTCTACCCGAATATCCTGATAGACCGCCTCTATTTGCCCCGCCACCAGCGCCGGTTCAATTTCCTGCACCCCATACACCCCCTGAGTGTTTTGCGCGGTAATCGCGGTGATCGCCGTCATTCCATAGACACCCAGGGCGCACATGGTTTTAAGATCAGCCTGAATCCCCGCGCCCCCTGATGAATCCGAACCGGCAATACTCAAAACATTTTTCACGTCTCCTCCTGTAAGAGCCTGTTCAAATTGTAGATTTTTGAACAGGCTCTAAGATTGAGGAATAAAAAAGCGCCTCTACGGATACCCGCAAAGGCGCTGAAAATTCCATCTTGCTTCATGAATTTCCCTCCGCCGGCATTATCCGGATCAGGTTATGGGTACAAAGCGTTAAGCCGCTTTATCTCAGCCGGAACTATCCAGCTCCCCGTCAACTGTTGATATGATTATACCTGCTTGAGCGAAAGAGTCAAGACGCCTTTTTAAAAATATTTTAAACCCGTGCCTGGCACTCCTTCGCTTAAAAAGCAAAAGAAAGGCGCAGTGTTTAAGGGCCACGCCTTTCTTGTTTCATCTCTGTTCAAAATAGTGCCCGGAGCCTTTATGTTTACACTATGCTTTCATTAATCAAGCAGAACGTAAAAAATTGGATTTACGCCAATCTTTCACTCAGAGCATCCTGCAGCACTCTGGATAAGCTCAAGCCGGACTGGGCTACCTTATCATCCATCCATTTGGGAATACTGACCGTCCGTTTTACCGCCCGGCCATCCTTCAGCTCGGCACGGATGAGATTCACAAACTCTCCGTTGGACGTTTTTACATCCTTTACCGATGAAGCCTGGGGTATCTCTTGCTTCTTGTCTGTTAGATAGCTTATCCATTGGGTTAAAGCGGACTGGGCCATGTACATGGCATTCCCCAAATTGTTCCCCTCGCTGATACAACCGGGAAGATCGGGGTAGATGATGGTATAGCTTTCATCCTCATTTTTGTGAAAAATCGCGGGGTAGACATATTCCATGTTGGCCCTCCTATTCAGTAATACCTGCCGCTTCAAGGATAGCTTGGGCAGTAAATTTATTGATTTCCCGGTGGTTAGGGACTTGCACAGGACGGCTTCCCGGCTTCTCATATATCGCGTGGTCGCCTGTCCTGTCCAACCGGTATCCAGCCGCTTCCAGTTTCTTAACCAAGTCTCTCCGTTTCATTTGCGGTTCCCAAAAAATAATAATACGTAAATTACGTAATGTCAAGATATAAAATGGTTTTATTTGTGCGGAGGGTTTAATACCCTGCCCTGGCGGGGTTGTAAAATCAAATAATTCTGAGCCTGTTGCAAAAGTCGGTTATCTGATTTTCCCTACAGGTTCATTGCGGCGTAAAATCCTTCCTTGACTGCCCATTCAACTGTGCGGGGGCGTACACAGTCACCGGCTTGAGCGTAATATTCTACCTCACCCATAAAAGCACCGGCATCCGCAAAACGCGCTTTCATACCTGCCGCTAAAACCACCGTATCAGCGAAAATGGTTTTGCTAACGCCATCTTTACAATAGCTTACGTTCCCCTTTTCAATACCAGTACAGATAGAATTGCAGATAACGATAAGCAT